>JAAYKX010000332.1 GCA_012522155.1 Bacteroidales bacterium | reverse complement strand
TTAAAAATTATCATGATAATCCTTTCTCCTCTCATATTTAAGGTCTGAAAGCACTGCAGCCTTAACCCTTATGGAGAATTCCCACATTTTCACATATCCGTTGGGTATCCAGCTGAATGACATATCCCAGCAGTGCAGGTCCCTTGTAACGGCTATCTGGGTCATTGTAATCTCTTTTCTGGTAAAATCAAATCCGCTGTTGAATGTAACATTCATCTTTTTTGTAAGTGAAAGGTTTCCGTTCAATCTCAGCGTCTGGGTAAGCTGGGATGAATTGAAAAGTTTCGAATAATTAATATTGTATGCAACATTCATTGACCAGGGAATATCAAATTCCATATATCCGTATTCATCAAAGGGGGATACACTTTCCAGGCTCCTTCCTGCTGCGCCTGCAAGGTCTCTTCCGGGATCCTGTGAATCCGTTGCCGTCATCCGGCTTCCGGGGGAGGAAATGCTTCCGGATCTCCGTTTCGATTCATCTCCCTTTAATAATTCACTCAGGCTGAAGTCCAGACTCATTCCCAGACTGGTAAGGCGAAGTGGCTTTTTTGTGTCTGTGTAATAGAATCTGCCTGTCTGCCTGCCTTTATTGTCTAAAGCATAAAAGGAAAAATTACCGCCTGCAGAAATGCTGATATTTTGAAAAAGTGTTGTTCTCATCACCATGTTTACAGGACTCCAGTTCAATGAATCAGCAAACACATTGTAGGAAGTGGAAATACCGAAATTATCTATCAGTTTTACATTTTTTGGTTTTCCGCTGGTGTCATTCCGTTCAAACACTTTTGCTTCAAGTATATTGGTAAGGTTGAAGGAAACATTTCCACTCTTCCTGGCAAGGGAGGGTGTCCCGAAAAGGCCTCCTTCAAATATTGAATACTCTTCCACTCTCCCGGTGGTATCTGACTGAACCTGCCTGTACAGATCGGTACTCAGGCCTTTCAGAAAGGGTATGTAGCTGAAGCTTACCGATGGTTTCATCACATGCCTGACAGCCCTTACCCTTGAATCGGGATTGGTGAACTGGAACAATCCGAAGATCTGCGGACTGTATCCTGCCCCAATGGAAGGATTTATTGAATGACCGTAAAAATAGCCCCTGGCCGTGTCTTTCACAATGACCGGCCTGATCTGGTTGGTTTCAGGATCCCTGTAGTTTATATCCCAGGTCTTGTTGATTTTCTGTGTATACAGCACACCGCTGTATGACAGGGAAGGCGTAATGGAAAAATTCCTGAAAGGACGCAGCTGAAAGCTTACCGGGATTTGATGTGAAAACCCGCTTTTCATGTTGTCCCAGACCTTGTTTGTAAACAACAGGCTGTCATATGTCGATATCTGGTTGTCAGCCTTTGCTGAATATGAAAACGACAGTTCCTGATACCATTTGACCGGACCGGCCTGCCGTTTGCTCTTCAGGGGATATATCCTGGACATGTTGAAATTCATTTTTGGAAGGTTCAGGTTGACGGTGGGATGCTTTCCCCGTATATTCTGACTGTGATTCATGCTAGCGGAAAAATTAAAGGGAGTACCCGCCCATGTTTTTGAATAGCTTATACTGGAATGCCTTTGGGTTGTAATATGATCATTCAGATTATAACTGTTATTCCGGTCAAATCCGCTGGAACTCATATTCACACTGGCTGAAAATGTTGATCCGGGCCTTGCCTTGGGATTCTGGCTGAAATTCCATCCCAGACTGTAGTTTGCCTGCTTCCTGTAATCGGGCAGCCCCTTATGGCCGGTTATATTGTTTGCATAGGTAAACGAGAAACTGCCGCTGAATTTATATCTTTTGCTGTAAGTGGAGGATACCGTGGACAACCATGAACCATTTGTAAATATATTTCCTTTGAGAGTAAGATCGAAATAGTTGTTAAGTGCAAAATAATAGCCGCCATCAGTAAGAGCATAACCTCTTCCGTCCTCATAATGCGGCTTGGGCATTAAAATTCCCGATGCTGCCCGTTTGGTCTGAATCGGGAAATACCCAAAGGGAAGGAAAAGCGGCAGGGGTATTCCTTCAAGTACCAGATTTCCGGGACCGGAGATTATTTTTTTTCCGGGATAGACCTTTGCTTTTGGAAGATTAATATAAAAATGAGGAGTATCAGCCTCACAGGTGGAGTAAGTGCTGCGGTATATATTTGTTGTCTGGTCATCAAACATCTTCGCTATCCTGCTCCGCAACAGGCCATCCTGCTGCTGTGTGGCTATCACTTTTACCAGGGCCTTGCCTGTTTTGAAATTATATACAAGAGTGTCGGCATTGTAAATTTCCGATCCTATTACCAGTACGGGCTTTCCTGTTATCACCCCGGCTGTATCCCTGATACCTGTTGCAAAGACCTGACTCGTTTCCATATTGAATTCTATTGAATCAGCTGTGATTCTGATATTATCATAGTTGACCTCTGCATTTTTGACAAGGGTGGATGTTTTTTTTATCAGATCATTCCTCTTATAACCTTCCGCTTTGTAAGTAACTTGTTTTTCAATGGCTTCAGATGATATTTTTTTCACGTATATTGTATCCGCCACGAGGGCATCCTGCCGGGTGGTCACGAGAGTATC
>JAAYKX010000331.1 GCA_012522155.1 Bacteroidales bacterium | reverse complement strand
GCAGGATTGATTGCCCTGCTGATCCTTTCACCGCATATTCACTGGCAGGTATCAAATAATTTTCCCAGTTTTCGTTATCACCTGGTTGACAGGTCCGCAGGATTCCGCTGGGCGTTTTTCCTGGAATACCTTCCGAACCAGATGGCTGTCTTTAACCCCTTTACACTCGGGGCGGCGTTATATGTCATATTCAGATACAGGGCGGACAGTCTGCTTAAAAGGAACTACTACTTCCAGATTGCAGGTTTTCTTGTTTTTTTCTGGATGATGTCTTTCCGCGGGCATGTAGAGCCTCACTGGACAATTGCATGTTCAATACCGGTTATACTTATCCTGTCGGAAAAATGTTTTTCCGATCCTTCACTCCTGCGTTATACCAGGAGATTCATCCTTCCGTCAATACTTCTTCTTGTTGTCATAAGACTGATTATGTTGACCGATATCAGTTTTGTCAGAAATGTTGCTTTCGGCGGCAAGGAAAGGAAATACACGGAGCTCGCTGTTGAAGCAGATGGTCTTCCGCTTGTCTTTACGGGTGCATTTCAGAGGCCTTCGCTTTACAGTTTTTTTACGGGGGAGGAAGCAGTGGCAATCAGTTCAGTCTATTCCCGGCAGACACAGTACGACCTGTGGCAGTTTGAAAAAAAATATCATAACCGGCCGGCTTTTATCTGTCTCAATCAGCATACAAATTCACAGATATATGTTTCCGACACCTTGCGTTTTGGAGGATTCAGAACGGACAGCCTTCAGACTGTCAACAGGATAATAATAGATTTTGATTTACGGGAAGAGCTGCTGTACTCAGGTGACACATTGACATTGCCCTTCTCTCTTCATAATCCTTATGACTATGATATTGATTTTAACCACAGGCATTTTCCGGTTGAGTTCTGCATGATACTGATAAAAGGCAGGGATTTGTCAGTACGCAGCTTTTTACCCGATGAGCCTGTTGATATAATATGTTCAGGAGAAACGGTCCGCAGAACATTTTCTGCTGTTTTTTCCGATCTTCCTGAAGGAAAATACAGCTTCGGCTTGTCACTGAACACACTTTTCGGTCCTTCCCTGAACAGTCATTTTATCAGATTGAAAATAATAAAGGATGATTGACAGGATTGTCATACTGAAATTCCTGAAATTTTCCGTAGTAGGGTTTTCGGGTATGCTGATCGATTTCGGCATCACCTGGCTTTTGAAGGAAAAGGCAAGGGCAAACAAATATATTGCCAACTCCACCGGGTTTATCCTGGCTGCCACTTCAAACTATATATGGAACAGAATCTGGACTTTTGAAAGTAAAAGCGGGGAAATAGCAGTTGAATATTTTTCCTTTATCATAATTTCGGTCGCAGGACTTGGCATAAACAATCTGGTCATTTACCTTCTGCATGACAGGCTTGGGATGAATTTCTATCTATCAAAGCTGATTGCCATCGGGATTGTCACTCTGTGGAATTTTACCATGAATCTTATTTTTACCTTTCGCTAGGGGATACGTTCTTTAATGGGTATCGGCAGACAATATTTTTTAATTTTGATATTGTAAAGAAGGAATCAATTTATATCTTTGCACCCGTTTTAAATGCAAAATCCTTCCTCTGGCAGCGGGTGTCATGAAACTGAGTTGATTCAGGAGGATTGCCTGAAGCAACATTACGGACAGCTGCCGGTGTTAAAGCTGCGGCGGAAAGGACAAGCCGGATCAGGGCGAAGGAAGTTCCTTGAAAACATGAAACAGTTATCAGCAGGATAGAAAATATCCTGTTTGAGGATACGGAATACAAGCCGGGGGAAACCCGGATTCCGTAATTATTATAGTCCCGTAGCTCAGTTGGTTAGAGCGCTACACTGATAATGTAGAG
>JAAYKX010000044.1 GCA_012522155.1 Bacteroidales bacterium | reverse complement strand
TCAGAATCAAGTGTTTCATTTTGTTTCCCTCCTCGGAATTTCTGCTCCCTGTTCAGTGATCACGTGAACAAATCCTGAAAGATGAAACTGTTCCAGGCCTGTTATCCGGCGTTCAAAAACATCACACTGGTAAAAATAAACCCCGGGGGAGACTATTTTTCCCTTGTATGTTCCATCCCAGTCAATCCGCGGCTTATCGGTACTGAAAATCAGAAGTCCGTTCCTGTTGAATAATTTGAAATCCACCTTCTCCACCAGGGCGGATGCTTTTGCTATCAGCCTGTCGTTGATATTATCCATATTGGGAGTAAAGACATTGGGTATTTCATAAAAATTACAGGAATCAACACAGATCTTCAGTGACCATACACTCTCATTTCCGGCGGCATCAAATGCAGATACCGCATAACAGCCTGATACCAATTCACCAGTGTAGTGTTTATAACTGAATATATTCTTATCGTCAATGGTAGCTATCAGAGACGGATATTCTTCATAGGTCATGGCATAATATATCTTATAGCCGGCAACATCCTCAAAACATTCCGGATCATCTATCGTCCACCTGAGATGGTTGTAAAGACTGTCACACTGACTTGTTACGGTAAGTTCAGGCGGACAAGGCGGTTCATTGTCTATCGGGGTCACACAGCTTATCTGTGAAAAATTAATAAGGTCACGGGGCATGTTTTCCATCAGGTAAGCTCCTGTTGATCTTACATAATAGCAATACTCCCTTTCATTTTCAAGATTCAGATCAGTAAAAGTCAGCTGATTGGTTGAACCAATGGAATCAAACTCCATTGTAAGACTGTTCTGCCGGAAGAAATCATAGCGGGTATTTATCCACGGAACATTCCTTTCTATGACAAACCTTGCCTTCCTGTCGCCGGGACTGACTGAAAGGAAAACCGATGAAGCGTAGGCAGCTTCACCTATGAGAAACTCGTTGCCGGGGCTACGGTTCCATAATTCGATTTTGTATATATATCCTTGTGACTCTGTGTTCAGCTGAGTATCTGTGAATGTGGTGTCATTGAGGTTTGCTGTCGGTATTGAATTGATCATTTCAAATTCTGTACCGGTCGTCCCGTCAGCTCTGTAGATTATATATTCCCATGGTCCGGGTGCAGGTATTGTATCAAGGCGGCCGGGTTTTTTCCAGCCAACAAAAATTGATCCGCCGGAAGGATCCGTGCTGATAACACTTACATTCTTAATTACCGGAAGTCCTGAAACAAGAGTTGATGTTATTTCTTCTGAGGCTTTGCTTTCCGCGCCGTTCTTATATACCGCAACCACCCGGTATGTATATTCATGACCAAAATCCAGGCCTTCCCCGTTGTTTGAATCAATAAAATAAACCGTTTCATGACCGGCTGCATAGCCAACTTTAACAAATCCTGTTGAAGCCGGCAGTCCTGAAGTACATGAATCCTGTACAAAGGTGGAAGGTCCGTTCCTCCTGTAAATATTAAATCCGGCAATCACATCCGTTCCGTAATCTTCCCAGATAAGTCTTATTATTTTGCCTTCGGGACGGGCATTCAGAAGAATGGGTGCCGGACCAAGCACTTTGATTGTCATATTGTCAATAGCCGCAAGCTTAACTTCCGGATTATTGTCCTCGGCTTTGAATATAATGTTATAGGGCTGCTCCCTGACTGCCTCATAGCATGGTGCCCACTGGAATCTTGAGGAAGAGAATCCGGCCACGGAATCAGTTGTTGTAAACATGGCAGGACATTTCTCTATGGTAAACACACCTGAGTTGGCTCTCTGCTGAATAAAATCACCGTCGGGATCCGTGGCTGACACGTGGAAATCCACTATCTCACCCGCTTCCACACAGAGATTTTTAAGAGGACTGTTCTCCGGCGGCTGATTCCTTGTCTTAAAAACCTCAATCTGCATATCACGAACCACAGTACCGATTTTCCTTCCTCCTCTCCATTCCTGTATTTCCATCGCCACATTATAGGTACCGGTATCTGCAGGGGTATTCCATATCAGGTCACCTGTTATCGAATCAACACGGAGGAAATCTGTTGCAGGGGGAAATGTGTAATTTTCAATAACCCTCCCGTCCTCGCGCGTGCATTTTGTCAGCTCGTACGAAAGGCTGTCGCCGTCAGGATCATATGCAGCAGGATTATGAATAAAAACATGACCAAGGGCTGCCTTGTCATAGGGAGGGTTGAGCAGGACCGGAGTACTGTTTCTTCCCATGGCAGGATCAACAAACAGGATTGTTGAAATTGAAAAAACAACATTCACAGAGTTCGGAATATTCTTTACTCCGTAATTCCTGTTCGGATCCTGTACAACAATTTTATATATACCCGGTCCCGGATATGTATGCCTGATCTTGTAAACATTCCTGTTATAATAATTGGGAAGGGATATTTTCTCTATCCTTTCAGCTGTTGAAACCGAGTTGTCACCCCAGTCCACACTTAGCTGGGGCCTGTCGGCCAGACTAAGGGAATATGTAAATGTAGTGATGGTTATTTCATAGCTGAGATCAGAAATCTGGACATATGTGATCTCCCCTGCCCTGTTGTGGGTGGCAGAGAGAATCATGAAACTAAATAAAAAAAGTAATATCGCGGATAATTTTTTCATAATCTGAATTCTTGTGCCTCCGGGTTATTTTAATATAAAAGTCTGTTCTGTTTTTTCGGGTGTCAGCTTCACTCCTTCTTCCAGTCCGCTCATACGAACTATAGTCATATTGGCCTGATCATCATAAAGTCCGGTCATTATTTCATTTCTGATACTGAAGACTTCCGGTTGCCTGTCCGTATGATAAACCAGGTTTACGCTTACCTCCACCTCATCAACACCTATGGCCAGTGTCTGATTTATTAACTTGCCGTCAAGCCGTTTATTGTTTACCTTAATTACAACCCTCTCTGCAAGGTACTGGTTCATCTGATCATCCGGAAGAAGTTCGGTAAGAGATAATTCATCAGGATCGGCATCATCATCAAACATACAATAGTCAAGCAGAAAATCATCATAATACATTCTTACAAAAACCTTTATCGAATCCGTTGCCGGTATGTGCTCTACACTCGTTATAGTTACATGAACCGGGTGAAGGATCAGGGAAAGGATCAAAACAAGGTTTTTCAGCATGCTGCTCTATCTAAAAGCCATTAATTTCCATCAAAAACCAGACCAATCAGATCATGTTCTGAAGGAATCCTATCCGGTTGTTGAGGTATTCAACAGTACCGACCTCTATGAAAGAGAATCCGGAGCCTCCTGAAAAGTTTCCGGCAAGAACTACAACCTTGTCATCACCTCTCAGATCATAGTCACTGATAAGATTGGAAAGGGCAATATGGATGAACTGATCAATTGAGTCCCTCCTTTCCTGATAGCTTGTATATACCCCGTAGGAGAGGGCAAGTTCCCTCATCGCCCTTGTCGTGTAGCACTGGGCAAGAATGAGGTTGAAACCCCTGTATGAAGCCATGTCCCTTATTGTTCTTCCCCTGCTTGTATCGGCAATTATTCCCCTGGCACCTATACGCAGGGATGTCTCCACGGCGACCTTGGCCAGGTAGGAGGATACCTCCCCCGTGACGTTGATATATGGGGTTTCAAGAAATTTCTCCTTGTTCCTTTCCACCTCGAGAGCTACTTTGGTCATCGTCCTGACTGCCTCCACGGGATATTTCCCGGCTGCAGTCTCGCCGCTGAGCATCAGGGCGTCGGTCTGGGAATACACCGCACTGGCAATATCGCTCACCTCAGCCCTTGTGGGTCTGGGATTTGTGATCATTGAATGCAGCATCTGGGTGGCTACAATAACAGGTTTCCTGCAGTAGATACATCTCGAAATTATCATTTTCTGCAGGGAAGGTATCTTTTCATACGGAATTTCAATCGCAAGGTCTCCCCTGGCCACCATAATACCATAAACCTCATCAAGTATATCGGTTATATTTTCAACCCCTTCCTGATTCTCAATTTTTGCAATGATCTTGATATCGCTTTTATATTTATCAATTTCAGCCTGAACATCAAGCGCATCCTGTTTTCTCCTGACAAAGGAATGAGCAATAAATTCAACATCATTGGCAGCAGCCATCTGAATAAATATTCTGTCCTTGTCTGTCAGGGAAGGCAGGTCAATTTTCACTCCCGGAACATTGACACTTTTCCTTGATCCTATCACACCCCTGGTCTCAGCCCTGCAAACCAGCATATCCCTGTCCCTTCCTATTACCCTGAATACATTTTCCCCGTCATCTATCATCACCCTGGAGCCTACGGGAACATAGTCCGCTATACTTCGCAGATTTACATGAACGATTTCTGATGTCGTTTTTTTTCCGGGATCACCGGCTATCCTTATCACCGTTCCCGGCTCTATGTTTACCGGTTCATCACAGTCGGTGGTCCGTATCTCCGGCCCCTTTGTATCAATCAGAATTGCAATTTTATCCGAGATCTTCCTTACATTTCTTATGATACGTAAAGCTCCTTCAATTTCAAGATGAGCAGAATTTATCCTGACCACATCCATTCCCGCTTCATAAAGATCTTTTATAAAATCAGATTCGCAGTTCTTGTCGGAAATGGTTGCAACAATTTTGGTTCTCTTGCGGTTCAACATTTTTTACTTTCTGTTTGCCTTAATTTCAATCAGTGCCTCCACAGCCAGCCTGTAGCCGTCAAGCCCCAGACCTATCAGGGAACCTTTGCAGCTGCGTGCAACAAGACTGGTATGCCTGAAAACTTCACGTGTCCCGATATTGGTAATATGAACCTCTACTGCAGGTGCATCCACGGATGTGATGGCATCGGCAATCGCCACCGAGGTATGGGTGTATCCCCCGGCATTGATAATAATTCCGTCTGCAGAGAAGCCCTTTTCCTGGATCTCATCAATTATCTCTCCTTCAATATTTGACTGGAAATAACTGAATTCAATACCGGGAAACCGTGTCCTTAGCCGTTCAAGATAATCTTCAAACATGAGCGATCCGTATTTTTCCGGTTCCCTTCTTCCGAGAAGATTCAGATTGGGGCCATTTATGATGCTGATCTTCATTATAAAAATAAAATTCTTTCAGAAGGTAAAAATAGATAAAAAATCAATGGTTCCCATATATTTATAAGCTTGCTATTTTGACTAACTTTGAGCGGCAGACATCGTGGCATTCATTATTCACAGTGTTTTGTCCTATTTGATTTTTTCACATGAGTCTAAGCTGGAAACAGGCCGTCAGGGATTTCGGAACTTATCTGAGTCTTGAAAAATCCCTCTCCGGGAACAGCATATCTGCCTATACGGGTGATGTGCTTAAACTTATGGATTATTTTCAACTTCACCATCCCGCCCGGATGCCTGCTGAAGTGACATACGATGATCTGCGGGATTTCCTTGCCTGGTACGGAAGCGGGACTCACAGCGCAAGAAGCCAGTCACGTACTGTTTCCGGGATCAGATCATTTTTCAGCTTTTTGCTTGTTGAGGAAGAAATAAGTGAAAACCCGGCCGCCATGATCGAATCACCAAAAACAGTATTGAAGCTGCCTGAGGTTCTGACAGTCCATGAGATAGACAAAATGATTTCCGAAATAGACCTGAGCAGGCCCGAAGGTCACCGCAACAGGGCAATAATTGAAACACTATACGGATGTGGCCTGAGAGTCAGCGAATTGCTCAATCTCCGTTTTACCGACATTCATTACGGCGAAGGATACATTTCGGTAAGCGGGAAAGGCAGCAAGCAGCGACTCGTTCCGATAAGCAACAGGGCCCTGAAGGAAATAGATATTTATAAAACCTGGCGGAGCAGGCTTCCCCTAATACATGATCAGAATATTGTTTTCCTTGGCCGCCGCGGCCGCAAACTCTCCAGGGCAATGATATTCACTATTATAAAAGATCTTGCATCCCGGGCCGGAATAACAAAAAAAGTCAGTCCCCATACATTCCGGCATTCTTTTGCCACCCATCTCATTGAAGGAGGAGCTGACCTGAGGGCAGTCCAGGAAATGCTGGGTCATGAATCCATTCTGACAACAGAAATCTACACACATATTGACAGGAGTTACCTGCGGGATAGCCTGCTGATGTTTCACCCCAGGGCATGAAAGAGAATAAAATACAATTTCTGAAATTCAATAATAAATAGTAAATTTGCGGCTTATTTCGGAAAATCATTATTAATTATCTCAAAACAATAGAATTACTATGTCAAAATTAAAAAGAGTTTACTCCTTTGGGGGCAAGACTGCCGAAGGCAATGCTGAAATGAGGAACCTTCTTGGGGGAAAGGGAGCCAACCTTGCAGAAATGTGTCTGCTGGGACTACCGGTGCCGGCAGGTTTCACTATAACCACTGAAGCCTGTACGGAGTATTATGAAAACAACCATACCCTTCATCCCGAGCTGATGCCCGAAGTATGGAATGCAATGAAGACCACCGAAAAGGTTATGGGAATGACCTATGGTGATCCTGAAAATGCATTACTGGTATCCTGCCGTTCAGGAGCACGCAGGTCCATGCCCGGAATGATGGACACCGTCCTTAATATCGGTCTCAGTTCAGCAACAATCCCCGGTTTTCTGAAAAAAACCAACAATCCCCGTTTCGTATGGGATTCCTACCGCAGGCTGATAATGATGTATGCCGATGTGGTTATGGAAAAGGCTGAAGGAATAGAGCTTGCTGAAGGACAAGGCATAAGAAAGACACTTGAGGAAAAATTTGAGGAATTCAAAAATGAAAAAGGCTACAAATCAGATACTGATGTCACGGCCGATGAAATGAAATATATTGCAGAGGAATTCAAGAAAACAGTAAATGAAGTACTCGGCAAACCATTTCCGGACGACGCCAAAGAGCAGCTTGAGGGAAGTATAAAAGCTGTTTTCAAAAGCTGGAACGGAAAGAAAGCCATATCCTACCGCCGTATAGAAGGTATTCCTGATGAATGGGGAACTGCCGTTAACGTACAGGCAATGGTATATGGCAATATGGGTGATTCATCAGCAACGGGTGTTGCATTCACGCGTAACCCCGCCACCGGTGAAAACCTGTTCTACGGCGAATGGCTGATCAATGCCCAGGGCGAGGATGTTGTTGCAGGTATCCGCACCCCCAGTCCCCTGAACAATGAAACAAAGAACGAACAGAACATGCATCTGAAGAGCATGGAAGAAGTCATGCCCGGACCTTACAAGGAACTGCGCAACATACGTGAGATACTGGAAAAATCCTTCCGCGACATGCAGGATGTGGAGTTTACTATCCAGGAAAACGTTCTTTACATGCTTCAGAGCCGTACAGGCAAAAGGACCGGAACCGCTGCCCTGAACATGGCAATGGACATGCTTAGTGAAGGTCTTATAGATGAGAAAACCGCGGTAATGAGGGTTGATCCGGCACAGCTTGATGAACTGCTTCATCCCGTCTGCGATCCGGAAGCTGAAAAGAAAATGACTCCCCTGGTAAAAGGCCTTCCGGCCGGTCCGGGCGCTGCAGTAGGAAGAGTAGTCTTTTCCGCAGACGACGCAGTAGCATGGTCCCGCAGGGGTGAAAAAATTATTCTGCTCCGCGAGGAAACCAATCCCGAGGATGTTGAAGGCATGAGAGTAGCCGAAGGAATACTTACTGCACGCGGCGGAATGACCTCACATGCGGCACTTGTGGCACGCGGCTGGGGCAAATGCTGCATCGTCGGTGCAGGAGCCCTTGCTGTTGACGTCAACAGCAAAACGGCCAAAGTAAGCGGAACGGATCTCGTTATCAAGGAAGGTGATGTTCTGACCCTTAACGGAACAAAAGGAAATGTTTATACCGGTTCCGTGGAACTTATTGATGCATCGGAAAATCCAAGATTCAGGGAGTTCATGACACTGGTTGACAAATACCGTACGATGGGTGTCCGTACCAATGCTGAAACACCTGAAGATGCAAAGGTTGCACTGGATTTTGGAGCAGAAGGCATAGGATTGTTCCGGACCGAACATATGTTCTACGGAAAAGATTCTGAAAGACCATTGTTTTTGCTGAGAAAAATGATACTCAGTGCAAATGAAAGTGAGCGCCGTCAGGCCCTGGATGAACTTATTGGATATACCAAAAAGGACATGAAGGAAACACTTGAAGCAATGGACGGAAAGCCTGTCACATTCAGACTTCTTGATCCTCCGCTTCATGAGTTTGTACCCCAGAGTACAGACAAGCAGCAGGAGCTGGCAAAAGCTCTTGGAATCACTCTGGAAGAAGTTATCAAAAGAGGAGATGCACTCAGTGAATCCAATCCTATGATGGGACATCGCGGCGTACGCCTTTCAATAACATATCCTGAAGTTACCGAAATGCAGGTAAGGGCAATGTTTGAAGCTACAATGGAACTCATCGGGGAAGGCAAAAATCCACTTCCGGAACTGATGGTACCGGTTACCTGTGACGTATCAGAACTTGATGAAACCAAAATAACCGTGGATATGGTCCATGATGAAGTATGCAAAAAGTTCGGTGTTGACAAAATCAATTACAGCTACGGTACAATGATTGAAATACCCAGAGCTGCAATGCTTTCTGACGAAATGGCCAAATCAGCCGAATTTTTCTCCTTCGGCACCAATGACCTTTCACAGATGGTATTCGGATTCAGCCGTGATGACATAGGAGGCTTCCTCCATGACTATCTCGACAAGAAAATGCTTCAGGCCGACCCCTTCCAGACCATCGATATTGACGGTGTCGGACAACTCATTACAATGTCAGTCGAGAAGGGGCGTTCTACCAGGCCCGGACTGAAAATAGGTATCTGCGGAGAGCAGGGCGGAGACCCGGCTTCAGTTGAATTCTGCTACAAAAACGGACTTACCTATGTAAGCTGTTCACCATACAGGGTTCCGATAGCCAGACTTGCCGCAGCACAGGCTTCGATCAAATTCGGAAAATAATAAATTATCCGCATGAAAGAATGAAGGGCGTTGATCTTCAACGCCCTTTTCTTTTTATCGTTTTGTTACAAAAGCAACATTTTTATTAAGGAATAAGACATTATTTCTAAATATCTTGTACGAATAAATGAAAATCAATTTAAAAAATGTATTTTCTAAATTAATTTATTAATAAACTGACATTTTTCACCTCCTTATTTGTATCAAAAACAGAATCTATTTATATATTTGAAACGTTTTATGAAATTGATTCAGGAAGAAAAAACACCGATGACAAGAAATGAGAAATTAAACAGATGGGTGAAGGAATGGGCCGCACTTTGCCAGCCTGACAGCATCCATTGGTGCGACGGTTCGGACGGGGAGAATCAGATGCTGATGGATATGATGGTAAAAAACGGGAACTGTGTCAGACTCAGTGATGACAGGCGCCCGGGCAGCTATTATTTCCAAAGCGATCCCAGTGATGTGGCCCGTGTGGAAAACCGCACCTTCATATGTTCAGCAAAGCAGGAAGATGCAGGTCCTTCAAACAACTGGAGTGATCCGGCCGAGATGAAGGATACTCTCCGCGCCCTCTACCGGGGCTGCATGAAAGGCCGCACAATGTATATCATACCTTTCAGCATGGGTCCGCTTGGATCGGAAATTTCACATATAGGTGTTGAAATAACCGATTCGCCGTATGTTGTTACCAATATGAGGATAATGACCCGCATGGGCAAGGCCGTTCTGGATATACTGGGCGATAATGGTTCATTTGTTCCCTGTGTTCATTCCGTCGGGGCCCCTCTTCAGCCAGGTGAAAAAGACAGGAAGTGGCCCTGTGCCCCGGATATAGACAGTAAATATATTACCCATTTTCCCGAAACCAACGAAATATGGTCATTTGGCAGCGGTTACGGGGGAAATGCCCTCCTTGGCAAAAAATGCTTTGCGCTCAGGATTGCTTCCAGTATGGCCCGTAGAGAGGGATGGCTTGCGGAACACATGCTTATAATGGGCATCACCAATCCGGAAGGCGTAAAAAAATATTTTGCGGCAGCCTTTCCCAGTGCATGCGGAAAGACCAACCTGGCCATGCTGATCCCTACCATTCCGGGATGGAAAGTCGAATGTGTGGGAGATGATATAGCCTGGATGAAATTCGGGGAAGACGGACGTCTGTATGCTATCAATCCCGAGTACGGCTTTTTTGGCGTGGCACCGAATACCTCCATGAAGACCAATCCCAATGCCATGCTTTCATGCAGGGCAAATACAATATTTACAAATACTGCCCTTACCCCTGCCGGAGACATCTGGTGGGAAGGAATAGGCTACGACATACCTGAAGGTACAATAACGTGGACAGACGAAAAATATGATGCGGCATCCGGCCTGCCGGCTGCTCATCCCAACGCCCGTTTCACTGCCCCGGCCAGCCAGTGTCCCGTGATAGACAGCGACTGGGAAAATCCCCGGGGGGTTCCGATTTCGGCAATTCTTTTTGGCGGCCGCAGGCCCAATACTTTACCACTTGTATACCAGTCATTTGACTGGAACCATGGTGTTTTTGTGGGTTCCATTGCCGGTTCCGAAGTCACTGCTGCTGCCATAGGCCTTAAAGCCGGGGTCCGGCGTGATCCTTTTGCAATGCTGCCCTTCTGCGGCTACCATATGGCCGACTATTTTGCACACTGGATAAAAATCGGGGAAAATGCACCCGACAAAACCATGCTTCCCCGTATATTTAATGTAAACTGGTTCAGAAAGGATTCCGGCGGCAACTACCTCTGGCCGGGATACGGAGACAACATAAGAGCTCTCAAATGGATATTTGAGCGTCTTGAAGAAGCCGGCAACGCTGTGGAAACACCTGTAGGCTACGTCCCGAAACCCGAAAGCATCGATCTTTCCGGTCTTGACGGAATAGAAAAGAATCTGCCGGAACTGCTGAAAGTGGACAGGAATGAATGGCTGGCCGAGACTGAACTGCTGACAGGCCATTTCGAAAGCTTCGGCAATAAACTTCCGGAAGAACTAAAGAAACAGTTAAAAGAACTCAGGTCACGCCTGAACATGATTCAATAATATTAGCTTATGTCCCTTATCCATATTCTGACAGTTGTACTTATTGCCTATCTGCTCGGATCCATTCCGTCGGCAGTATGGGCAGGCAGGATTTTTCACGGCACGGATGTGAGGGAACACGGAAGCGGGAATGCCGGTACAACCAATGTTATAAGGGTGTTGGGCTGGAAAACGGGAGTACCTGTTCTGATATTTGACCTGGCAAAAGGCTTTCTTGCAGCAATGCTTCCGCGCCTGCTGCATCTGGCACCCCAGGGTAGTCCCGCACTGATCAACCTTCAGATATTAATGGGATTTATTGCAATTATCGGTCATATTTTCCCGGTATTTGCCGGATTCAGGGGAGGAAAAGGAGTTGCAACAATGTTTGGAATACTTCTGGCTATACATCCTCCGGTAACTCTTGCCTGTTTCGGAGTTTTCCTGCTGGTTTTCCTGGTCACGGGAATTGTATCCGTTTCCTCAATATCAGCAGGAATCAGCTTTCCCGTTTTCCTGCTGGCCATCTTCGGAAGCCCGTCCTTAGTGCTTAAGGTGTTTTCCGTACTGGTGGCCCTGGCCCTGATTGTTACACACAGAGACAATATAAAAAGACTGGTAAGGGGTGAGGAAGCCAGACTTTTCCGAAAAAAACAGGATAAATAAGGCAGTCCCGCTGTTCTCTTTCAAAAATTTTCCAGTATCTGTATTCTTTTCTCAATGGGCGGATGGCTTGCGAAAAGGCCTGATAAGGACGTCCTTGACTTTTTGAGTCCCGCCTGCGGGTTTTCTATAAACATTTGTGCAACATCACTGCGTTTCACAGCTTCAATGGTCGGGTCACCTGATATTTTCCTCAATGCCGATGCCAGTGCCAGCGGATTTCTGGTAAGCTCTGCAGCACCGCCGTCAGCCAGGTATTCACGCCTCCTGGAAAGGGCAAACCTGAAAAGAGAAGCTATCAGATAACCGACTGCAGCAAGTATCAGTGCAATAAATATTGCAGGTCCGCTTCCACCCTTCCTGTCCCGTGAAACACTTCCGAATCTCAGCGATCTGATCATTGTTTCAGAAACAAATGCAAATATCCCGACAAATATTATGGAAATGATCAGCAATCTCACGTCACGGTTCCGGATATGTGTCAGTTCATGTGCAATAACGGCCTCAAGTTCCCGGTCATCAAGCCTGTTTATGATTCCCCTCGAGAGTGACACGGTATAGGTTTTGTCATTGATGCCGCTGGCAAAGGCATTAAGGGAATCATCCTCAATAATATTTACCCGGGGCATTTTCATGCCGCAGGAGATACAAAGGTTTTCCACCAGGTTGTATACCCGTTTGTTGTCCTTCCTTTCCAGCGGTCTTGAGCCCGTTGCGCTGTTGATCATTGCAGTATGCGAAAACCAGGCTGTTGTGAACCAGGCAAGAACTCCCAGCGTCACCCAGGGGATTGTTCTCAGGAATCTCGTATTGATCACCGGAATAAGATTGATCTGATCCTGTCCGTCCTCATAATATCCTGCTCCCCCCAATGATGTAAGAAAGAAAAAAAGCCATGTCAGTACCAAAAAAACAAGCGGAAACATGATCAGAATTATCACGGAATTCCGGTTGTTCTTTCTGATATGACTCTGTAATCCGAAATAGCTCATACTGCCTGTCAGAACTGAATTTTCGGCGGTTCTTCAACTGTTGCACGCTGTTCTCCCAGATCAAACATAACTTCCCTTTTGAAATTGAAAAAGCCTGCAATAATATTTGAAGGGAAAATTTCAACAGCAGTATTGAGTTCTTTTGTTGTTGAATTAAAGAAGCGCCGTGCAGCTGCTATCTTGTTCTCAACATCCGAGATCTCATTTTGCAGGTCTAGGAAGTTCTGGCTCGCCTTCAGGTCAGGATAGGCCTCAACAGCGATTCTCAGTCCGTCAAGGGCAGTAGACAGCCTCTGCTCGGCTGAGATTTTTTCCTCAATGGTTCCGGCTCTCATTGCATTGCTGCGTGCCTCGGTGATCTCTGTGAGAACTCCGCGTTCATGCTGCATATAGCCTTTTACCGTGTCAACCAGCTGGGGTATCATGTCATGACGCTGCTTCAGCTGTACATCAACATCGGCAAATGACTGTTCCCTGGTGTTTCTCAGGCGGATAAGACGATTATAAAGGGAAACGCCCCAGATTACGAGGAGAAGGATTATTCCCAGAATTACAAGTAAAACCATAATTGATACATATTAAATTATTGATGGGAATTACTTAAAAGATTAAATATAGTAAATAATGCTGTTTCTATTTCAGAATTTCAAGTGCTTCCTTTATTCTTCTCACTGCTTCCACAAGAAGATCATCGGAATTTGCATAGGATATCCTGATATAGCCCGGTGCCCCGAATGCGTCACCTCCCACGGTTGCCACCCCGGCCCTGTCGAGCAGCCAGAGTGCCAGGCCGTCAGCAGTTCTTACAAGCTGTGTGCCGTCAGATCTTCCAAGATAATGACTAATATCGGGAAGAACATAAAAGGCACCCTGCGGGATCCTGACCCTTATTCCTTTTATTTCTGCCAGGAGTCTGCATATCAGATTACGGCGCCGTAAAAATGCATCCCTCATCAGCTCTCTTGAGTCATCCTTTCCGTCAAGGGCAGCAAGGGCTGCCCGCTGGGCTATCGAACTCACCCCGGATGTAAACTGTCCCTGAAGTTTGTCACAGGCACCGGCAATCCATTCCGGGGCACCGATATAACCTATCCTCCATCCCGTCATGGCATAAGTCTTGGAAACAGCATTTACCGTTATAACCCTGTCATAAATAAAGTCGAAGGAGGCCATGCTTACATGTTCCCCTTCAAAGAGGATATGTTCATAGACTTCATCCGACATCAGGAACACTCCCTCATGCCTGTGTATCACCCGGGCAATCGCCTCCTGCTCACTGCGCGAATAGACCATCCCCGTGGGGTTTGACGGCGAGTTAAAAATTACCAGCCTGGTTTTTTCCGTAATGGCAGATTCAAGCTGTGCGGGACTGATCTTGAAGTCATTCTCAATAGATGTTTCCAGGATGACGGGCCTGCCTCCGGCAATCAGTACCTGGTCATAATAGCTCACCCAGTATGGGGCAAGAATAATAACTTCATCACCCGGATTGACTATGGATAAAATGACATTTATTATGGCATGCTTTCCTCCTCCCGACACAACTACCTGATTCCTTGTATAGATGATACCGTTTTCCTCTTTGAATTTTCTGCAGATGGCATCCCTCAGATCAACATATCCGGAAACAGGAGGATATTTGGAATAATTACTGTCAATTGCCTCTTTTGCTGCTTCCCTGATATAGGCCGGAGTGTTGAAATCGGGTTCCCCCAGGCTCAGGCTTATGATATCCTGTCCACCGGACTTTAGCTCCCGGCTTTTCCGGGCCATCGCCATTGTGGCGGAAGTTGCCATGGCCTTGATTCTGTCAGATAAATATTCCATATACAGACTAAATGTGTAAAATTTTCGGGCGGGGTCAAATATATCAAGTAAAAATTAAAAACAAAATAAGTTAAGTTTGCATATTATTGGACAAAATTATTAAACATGGAAGCAGTCACAGAAATACTTAAAATAACCCTGCCTGCGTTACTGGTAACGATCATGGCCTGGCTTGTACTTAAAAGCATGATAAAAAATGAACGGGACAGGCGAAGGCAGGAGCTCATTCTTCAGAACAGCCGCAGCATTGTCCCCATAAAGCTTCAGGCCTATGAAAGGATAATTCTTTTCCTTGAAAGGATCTCACTGGAATCGCTGCTGGTAAGAGTCAGCACACCGAACATGAATGCTGCACAGCTTCATTCCGGTCTGCTTACAAGCGTCAGAAGCGAGTTTGAACACAACCTTTCACAGCAAATATACATGAGTCCCCAGGCATGGGAAGTCGTCAGGAATGCCCGCTCAGGCACTATAAAGCTGATTAACAGTGAATACGACAAACTGCCGGAAAATGCCACAGGTATGATTTTCAGCAAGCAGCTTCTGACTGCCGTGATGGACATGGACAAGGAACCCACCAGGGTGGCCATCGACTTCATCAAGGCAGAAGCCGGCCGTATGCTTTAAAGACGCTGATCACAGAATACGCGGGCTTCCGGCAGGATCACAACAGTTCAACACTTCGTCTGACAAAGGTACTGAGATCCTCTCCCCTCAGCATGTTGTTTGCCAGCAATGCCAGGTCAACAAGCTGCTTGACAACCTTATTTTTGTTCCCGAAATCTTCAAGGACTTTTCTCCTTGATTCCTCAAGTGCCTCAAATTCCTTTCTCAGTTTTTCCAGATCATCCTTTTCTGGCTGACTTATCTCCTCAGCTTTTCTTTTGCTGTGCTCATTCTCCATGAAATCAAATTCCTCCTTCACTTTTTTCCTTTCTCCGGCATTTTCATCAAGAACAGATGCACTTTCAGATCTCAGATCCTCATAGATCTTCCCTATCAGGGGATGATTCGGGTTAACCACCAGGTTATAAGTGTCGGGCAGATCACCGTAAAAACCCATACCCCCTCCGCCCAGCTGGGCCATATCCTTCATTCTGCGCATAAACTCCGACTGTGTGATAAGAACAGGTGATTCATTTTCATCCAGTACCTCAAATACAACATTATACATTTCACCTGATTCCACATTCACATTGAAGACACTTTTCAGATCCTCCTTTTGCTCATCAGTGAGAATGGACTCTCTCTCCTCATCCTTAAGGATAAGCTTTTCAACAACGTCCGAATCAACCCTTACAAACCTCGAGTCCTTGAATTTTGTTTCCAGATGGTTTATAAGATGTACATCCAGCTGGCCATCAAGAACCAGGACATCATAACCCTTGTTTTTTGCCTTTTCAATATAGGAATACTGGTCTGTCTTGCTTGTTGTATACAGATATATGAGGGATTTGTGCCTGTCGGTCTGGTTTTCCTTGATGAGCTTTTCATATTCCTCAAAAGTAAAGTACTTGTCATCAGTATTTTTCAACAAGGCAAACCCGGCTGCCTTCTTATAGAACTTCTCCTCGGTTATCATTCCGTAATTAATAAAGAGCTTGAGGCTGTCCCATTTTTTTTCAAATTCCGGACGGTCCTTTTTGAAAATCTCATTCAGCCTGT
>JAAYKX010000330.1 GCA_012522155.1 Bacteroidales bacterium | reverse complement strand
GACAATGAAAGTACTGATCGACAGAAAGGAAAATGAATTTTATACAGGACGGACAGAACATGATTCCCCGGAAGTGGATCAGGAAATACTTGTTTCAGTTAAATATGACCTGACCCCGGGAAATTTCTATGACATCAGGATAAGCCGCTCAGCCGAATTTGATTTAATCGGTATTCCTGTCTGATTATTCCTCCGAAGAAGCTTTATCCTGCTTTTCCACAGTTTCTTTCTGTTTCCGTATTCCGATCCTTATTTCGGATTTGGCTGAATTAAAGCCAACATGGATTGTATCACCTTCTTCCACTTCGGCTTTTATCAGCAGTTCAGCCATCGGATCTTCAAGATATTTCTGGATTGCCCGCTTGAGAGGGCGTGCACCGTATTTTGAATCATATCCTTTTTCAGCAATAAAATCCTTGGCCGCATTAACTATTTTCAGCTGAAAACCAAGTGTTTTAACCCTGTCAAACAGGCCCTGCAGTTCCAGGTCAATGATTTTGTTTATTTCTGCCTTGCCGAGAGAATTAAACATAATGATGTCATCAATCCTGTTGAGAAATTCAGGAGCAAAGGTTTTCTGAAGTGCTTTCTGAAGAATGCTTTTTGTCCGTTCGTTGCGGGATTCTCTTTTGGCCGAAGTGTCAAAACCGATTCCGTGCCCGAATTCCGCAATTTGCCTTGTTCCAATGTTGGAAGTAAGAATAATGATGGAATTGCGGAAGTCTACCCGTCTTCCAAGACTGTCAGTAAGTTGTCCTTCATCAAGTACCTGGAGCAGAATATGGAAAACATCGGGATGCGCCTTTTCGATTTCATCCAGCAGCACGACTGAATAAGGCTTCCTTCTGACCTTATCTGTAAGCTGTCCTCCTTCTTCATAGCCTACATAACCGGGAGGAGCCCCCACGAGCCGGGAAACCGAGAATTTTTCCATATATTCACTCATGTCAATCCTTACAAGATTGTCAGTCGTGTCTAAAAGGAATTTTGCCAGGACTTTTGCAAGCTGTGTTTTACCGACTCCTGTAGGACCCAGAAAAATAAATGTTCCGATGGGTTTATTGGGATCCTTCAATCCGGCCCGGTTACGCTGAATCGATTTGACAATCTTCCGGATAGCCTCATCCTGACCAATAACACTTCCGCGCAGCTCATCAGCCATTTTAAGCAAACGGGTTCCTTCAGTCTGGGCTATTCGCTGAACAGGAACACCGGTCATCATGGCAACAACTTCTGCAACTTTTTCTGCATCTACTGTTTCCCTGTTTGCGGACAGCTCTTTTTCCCACTTTTTCTTTTCAACATCTATCATCTCGAGAAGGTCCTTTTCCCGGTCACGGAAACTGGCTGCTTTCTCAAAATTCTGATTTTTAACAGCTGTCATTTTTTCATTCTTGGTATCATCAAGCTGTTTTTCAAGAGACAATATCCTTTCGGGTACAACAATATTGGATATATGCACACGGGAACCTGCTTCGTCAAGTGCATCAATAGCCTTGTCAGGCAGATGCCTGTCAGAGATATAGCGTGCTGTAAGCTTTACACAGGCATCAATAGCATCATCGGTATAAACAACATTATGATGATCCTCATATCTTTCCTTTATATTATGAAGGATATTGACAGTTTCCTCCTCCGAGGTCGGATCAACAAGGACTTTCTGAAATCGTCTCTCAAGAGCGCCGTCCTTTTCTATATGCTGCCTGTATTCATCAAGTGTGGTTGCACCTATACACTGTATTTCACCCCTGGCAAGTGCCGGTTTCAGCATATTTGCTGCATCAAGTGAACCCGTAGCACCTCCCGCACCCACAATGGTATGAATTTCATCTATAAAAAGAATAATATTGTCATTTTTAGAAAGCTCATTCAGGATGGCTTTCATTCTTTCTTCAAACTGTCCCCTGTATTTTGTGCCTGCAACAATTGATGCCAGATCCAGTGCAACAACCCTTTTGTGAAAAAGGACACGGGATACATTCTTTTTGGTTATCCTCAGGGCAAGGCCTTCTGCTATGGCTGATTTACCTACACCCGGTTCCCCTATGAGGACGGGATTGTTTTTCTTTCTTCTGGAAAGAATCTGGGCAAGCCTTTCAATTTCCCTTTCCCTGCCAACCACCGGATCAAGCCGTCCTTCCTCCGCAGCCTTTGTAAGATCTATACCGAAATTATCAAGAACCGGGGTGTCTGAAGAAGATTTTCCGGAAGAAGAAGCTGAAGAGGATCCCTTTCCGGAGGAGCCGAAGCCCTGACCTTCATCATCCTCATCCCGCGGATAATCAGCCCTGGCCCTGGTTGATCCTGTCTGAACCATCCTTTTTACCGTCTGGTAGTCCACATTCATTTCAGTGAGAAACCTTGTTATCAGGGAATTTTCATCCTTAAGAATGGCAAGAAGAAGATGCTCTGATTCTATCGAGCTGCTTTTCAGTGATTTGGCTTCAAGATAAACAAGTTTCAGTATTCTTTCAGTACTTCTGAGAAGTGGAATGACTTCATGATCTGCAACGGGTACAGGGCTTTCGACTTTAATGCTTTTTTCAAGGGAACTTTTCAGACCCATAAGATCAACGCCTCTGTTAATAAGGATATCAACAGCAACCCCTTCTCCGTCCCTTAGTATGCCGAGAAAAAGATGTTCCGGACTGATATGGCTGTTTCCCAGCCTTATAGCCTCTTCCTTGCTGTAACCAAGGATATCTTTAACTCTTTGCGAAAATTGTGAATCCATATTTTTATATGTCGTTAATCCTTCAAATATGTGATATCAGTCATTATGGCAGTAGCCAAGAGACAAAAATACATATAAATGAAAGAACAAAGTTAAAATAATGAGATATTATAGTATTGCAACAACTATGCCTATTTATGAACAGCCAATGTTAAAAATTCACAATCAGTCAGGATGTAAAATAGTTAAATTTTGATTATTTTCGGGGGTCAAAATCCCAGAGAGATTTTAACTTTACAATTTATTAATTATTAACATATTATGGCTGAAAGAGAGAGGATAGTCCGGGTGAATATTGAAGAAGAGATGAAATCAGCTTATATTGATTATTCAATGTCAGTAATAGTATCCCGGGCACTGCCTGATGTCAGGGATGGCCTTAAGCCTGTTCACCGGCGGGTACTTTACGGGATGTCGGAACTGGGTGTTTATTCAAACAGGCCCTACAAGAAATCTGCAAGAATAGTGGGGGAGGTGCTGGGTAAATATCATCCGCATGGCGACAGTTCGGTGTATGATGCAATGGTAAGGATGGCCCAGGAATGGTCACTCAGATATCCGCTGGTTGAAGGACAGGGCAATTTCGGTTCAGTTGACGGTGACAGTCCGGCAGCAATGAGGTATACTGAAGCAAGACTGCAGAAGATCGCCGAGGAGACTCTGGCAGATATAGATAAGGATACTGTTGATTTCCAGTCCAACTTTGATGATTCCCTTAATGAACCGGTTGTACTGCCAACCCGGATACCGACGCTGCTTGTGAACGGGAGTTCGGGTATTGCGGTTGGTATGGCTACCAATATGCCACCCCACAACCTTTCTGAAATTGTCGATGCCACAATAGCCTGTATCAACAATCCGGACATTACTGACGAAGAGTTGCTGGAATATATCAAGGGACCTGATTTTCCGACAGGTGGTATTATATATGGTGAACAGGGAGTAAAAGATGTTGCCGAAAGCGGCCGTGGCAGAATTGTTATCAGGGCAAAAACGGAAATTGAACTTACCCATTCGGGAAGGGAATGTATTGTCGTTACCGAAATCCCGTATATGGTCAACAAGGCAGAAATGATCCGCAAGATAGCAGACCTGATCAATGACAAGAAGCTTGAGGGCATATCCTATATAAATGATGAATCAGACAGGAACGGGATGAGGATTGTTATCATCCTTAAAAAGGATGCCACTGCCAATGTGGTGCTGAACAATCTCTTCAAGTTCTCTCAGCTTCAGACATCCTTCAATGTCAATAATATAGCTCTTGTAAAAGGGAGGCCACGGACATTAACCACCAAGGATCTGATTGTAAACTTTGTACAGCACCGTCATGAAATTATTGTCAGAAGAGCTACGTTTGATCTTGCCCAGGCTGAAAAGAGAGCCCATATCCTTCAGGGTCTGATCATTGCCAGTGACAATATAGATGAGGTAATTGCGATAATAAAGTCATCGGAAAATCCTGATATTGCAAGGGAAAGACTGATGGAGCGTTTTGATCTCAGTGATGTTCAGTCACGGGCAATAGTTGAAATGAGATTACGCCAGCTTACAGGACTTGAACAGGAAAAACTGAGGGCTGAATTCAATGAGGTAACAGCTCTTATTGAGCATCTGCGAATGGTGCTTGGAAGTGTTGATCTTCAGATGAATATCATAAAGGATGAGCTTGCCGAAATAAAACAGAAATATGGTGATAAGCGCCGGACGCTGGTAATTCCCAATGCTGAAGAATTTAATCCGGAAGATTTCTATGCAGATGAAGAGATGGTAATAACCATTTCGCACATGGGATATATAAAAAGAACTCCCCTGACCGAATTCAGGAGGCAGAACAGGGGAGGGACCGGTGCAAGGGGCGGAGCAACAAGAGATGAGGATTTTATTGAGCATCTTTATATTGCCACTATGCATAATACCATGCTTTTCTTCACCAGCAGGGGAAAATGTTACTGGCTTAAAGTTTACAATATTCCGGAAGGATCCCGGATTTCCAGGGGAAGGGCTATGCAGAACCTTATCAATATTGAAGCCGGTGATACTGTAAGGGCATTCATTAATGTCCGGAATCTTCAGGAACCGGATTATATCAACAATAACTATATTGTACTGTGTACAACCAAGGGGATCATTAAAAAAACATCCCTTGAAGCCTATTCAAGGCCAAGGGTAAACGGAGTCAATGCTATTACGGTGAGGGAGGGTGATGAAATTCTTGAGGCCAGGATGACGAACGGGGATTATCAAATAATGGTCGCAGTTAAAACAGGTCGTGCAATAAGATTTCCTGAAAGTTACGT
>JAAYKX010000043.1 GCA_012522155.1 Bacteroidales bacterium | reverse complement strand
CGGTCCTGGTAGTTGATCTGGAAAAGCTCAATCCCTATATCACCAATAATGCTGTAATGTTTGAACTTTTCCGGCCTTTCGGAATCACTTCCCCGGTCCTGGGCGACCTCATGAACATCATTTCCGGACAGACCGGAAGTGCGATTATGACCGGTTCCCACAGGATCATAAAGAACAGAGATGAGCTTATCATAAATGAAATATCAGCGAAGCAGCAAATATCCTGGAATTACAATACAGCCGGAGAGCTTTCCGGATCACCTGTAATCAGCTCTGTCAGGGAAGTGATGCTTACCGGCAGCTACAGGATTCCCGCCGCCGGGAACATTGCCTGTCTTGACATGGAAAAAATCACATTCCCCCTTACAATAAGAAACTGGCAGTACGGGGATTATTTCTATCCTCTCGGAATGCAGCACAGGAAAAAATTAAGTGATTTTTTTACAGGCATAAAAGCATCACTTATCACAAAGGAAAACACGCTGGTACTTGTTTCAGGAAGTAAAATTGCCTGGGTCGTGGGAAAACGAATTGACGACAGGTTTAAAGTTACGGATAAAACCACCAGGGTACTGGAAATTATAATGAAACACCGGCACTGATCCTGACACCGGTACTGATCCCGATATCGGCACTGATCCTGAAAAACCACTGACGGATCCATACCAGGCTCCTGTCAGCATCATAACCCTCTCTGTCTGTCAGCATCATGGATTCCCCGGTCTGTCAGAATAAGATCCGCCACTGCTATTGCCGCAGCAGATTCAACAACCACGGGTATTCTCAGGGCAATACAGGTATCATGCCGGCCCCTGACCTTCAGGGTATCCATTTTCTTTGAATGGAAATTCCAGGTTGTCTGGGCCACTCCGGTTGAGGATGCAGGTTTTATTGCCACCCTGAATACTATGTTATTACCATTTGTAATACCCCCGTTTATTCCGCCTGCATTGTTTGTTGAAGTATTGCCCCTGTCATCAGTGAACGGGTCATTATGTTCAGACCCCCTCATGGAAGCAGATGAAAAGCCCGAGCCAAATTCAATGCCTCTCACTGCCGGAATTGAAAAAACAAGATGACTGATCACCGATTCCATTGAATTGAAAAAAGGTTCCCCCAGCCCGGCGGGAACATTAGTGACAACACATTCAATTATTCCTCCTATGGAATCATTTTCCTTTACTGCCTTTCTTACGGCTCCTTCAATATCAGCTGATCCGCCGGCACTGATCAGTTTTGCAGAGAAACCGGCCGTTCCGGCAATCCTTTTCGCAATGACACCGGCTACCACAAGTCCCCATGTTATACGCCCTGAAAAATGACCACTGCCCCTGCGGTCAGCAAAACCGGAATATTTTACCAGCGATGTAAAATCCGCGTGACCCGGCCGTGGTATTTTTAAAAAATCATCATAATCGGAAGATATCTTATCCCGGTTCCTGGTCATGATAGTCATTGGTGATCCCGTTGTATACCCCCCGTGCAGACCGCTGAGGATCTCCGGCTCATCGGGCTCATGCCTTTCCGTGGTCCCTGAAGCACCACTTTTGCGCCTTCTGAGATCAGGAAGGAAATCTTCCGGTTCCAGGGCAATACCCGGCGGACATCCGTCCACCACAATACCTATTGCCTTGCCATGTGATTCACCGAATATTGATATTCTGAATAAAGTGCCGAATGAATTCATTTTTTCTGTTTTTCCCTGATTATCCTACTGTAAAAATCAATTAAATCGCTGACAGGCAATAATTTTACAAAAGGTTTGCCACTTCCTTTTATAAAAACAAAATGAATGTCGCTGCCTGCCTTTTTTTTGTCATAAGCTATCAGTTTCTGCATTTCATCCGGGGGAATGTCCCAGCCGAAGCTGAAATTATACAGACTGAAAAGATTGTTAAACCGATCATAAGTCTCATCATCAATATATTTCAGGTCTCTCGACCAGCGAAGGGAAAGTTCCATACCGGCTGCAACGGCAAAACCATGCTTTATGCCTTTGTGCAACTCTATTGCATGACCGAATGTATGTCCGAAGTTAAGCACGCGTCTCATTCCTGCCTCCCTTTCATCGGCCGTTACAACGGAAGCCTTGTATTTAACAGCCCTGCCAACCAGGTCTGAAAGGAGCACAGGATCCCGCTTTGAGAATTCCCCGGGATTCTTTTCCAGGGACTCTGTTATTGAAGCATCCCCGATAATTCCTGTTTTGATAAGTTCAGCAAGACCTGAAAAATATTCATCTTCCGGCAGTGTCCGCAGCATTTCAGTATCGCAGATCACAAATTCCGGCTGCCTGAAAACACCGATAAGATTTTTGACTTCTCCCAGGTTGACGCCGTTCTTGCCTCCCGTACTTGCATCCACCTGCGACAATAAACTGGTGGAAACAAAGCCGAAAGAAATACCCCTCATAAAAACAGAGGCAAGAAAACCTGTTATATCACAAACGACTCCTCCTCCTATGCCCAGCAGAAATCCTGAACGGTCAATATTGTTTTCAAGCAATCCGGCTGCAAGGGATTCAACAGTTTGCAACTGCTTGCTTTCCTCTCCCGGCCTGATCGTCAGCACCGGGAAGTCAGGGAATTTTTTTCCATATATACCAGATACATTATCATCGGTAATGATGAGCACCCTCTTTTCAGGGAGCATCCCGGCCACTGATTTCCAGTGTTGTCCGATATATATCCGGGATTGGCATTCTCCCGCGTTTACAATTATCTCTTCCAAACCAGCTTCAAATTTTGTGATAAAGTTAAAAATTCCTGACTATCAGAGCCCGCTTTGCAAATATAAAATTCATTAACTTCACCACCTTTCAGATAAGGATTGTATATGACAAAAAAGGAGAGATACAGGCTCACGTTTGAATATTTCAAAAAGAACTGTCCGGTTGTGAAAACCGAACTGAATTACGGCAATCCCTTTGAACTGATTGTGGCAGTAATCCTTTCTGCACAATGCACCGACAAAAGAGTCAACATGATCACCCCTGCCCTGCTGAAAAAATTTCCTGATGCAAAATCCATGGCCCGGGCTTCGCAGCAGGAAATATTCAGTTTTATCAAATCGTGTTCATATCCCAACAACAAGGCAAGACATCTGTCAGAAATGGCTAAAATGCTTGTAAGTGATTTTGACTGCATGCTGCCATCCGAGCCTGAACTATTGCAAAAGCTTCCGGGTGTGGGAAGGAAAACTGCCAATGTGGTAGCCTCTGTCATTTTCAAAAAGCCTGTTATTGCAGTTGACACGCATGTTTTCAGGGTATCACAAAGGATAGGACTTACAACAAATGCAAAAACACCTGATGAAGCAGAAGATCAGCTTACAAGAAATATAGCCCCGGAACTCAGGCATGATGCCCATCACTGGCTGATCCTTCACGGCAGATATGTCTGTAAGGCAAGAAAGCCCCTGTGTGAGGAATGCGGACTGAATTCCTTCTGTAAATATTACCATTCCGTGGTTCTTAAAAAGACCGGCAGGACCTGAAAACTGATTTTTCGTGCTCAGGGTATTGCAGTTAGCACTTTATTTGCTAATTTTAGGGCGCAATACATACTGTCTGATGAATTACAAAACTAAGTTTAGAGAATTGGAGGAGAAGTATATTCTGCTCCAGAACGAACTAGCGTCTGTTTATTCACGGGAAGGAAAGAAATTGTCGCCAGACAGTGTCCAGGGGACAATTCTTGATGAAATATTCACGACTGTAAGCACTTATTTTGCTCTCTTCAGCAGGAAGGAAGACGGCCGCTTTTATGTCACGGGGCTCAACAGCAAGGCGGAAGAAACAGAACTGATCGATAACGAAGGCATTGTAGGCAAGCCTGTGGAATCAACGCCCCTTTCCGAAAGACCAAGACTTCTTGAACTTCTGAACCTGATACATCAGTCGGGGGAAGCACACAAACTGTCCGCCTCTCCCATCAATGATGATTCTGAAGGATTTTAT
>JAAYKX010000329.1 GCA_012522155.1 Bacteroidales bacterium | reverse complement strand
TCCGGCCATCCTTATGTTTATCAGGATAAGTTCCCTGGTGTTAATACACAGGGCATCAATATTCAGCTGATATCCGAATATTTTTGCATGACCCAGTGCGCAAAGTATTCTGTTGGTAAAAAATTCCGGACTTTTGGGTGCCAGAATGATCTTGTCGAAAATTATATTCTTCAGAACGAATGCGACTATCATAAGCGCAAAAACGGCCAGGACCGATCTTATAATATGCCATCTCAGTTCCTCGAGATGCTCGAGGAATGACATTTCTCCTTCTCTTTTTTTACCCGTTTTCCGCTTTAATGCCATTTGAAAGCGTTTTTAAAATTCAGCGTGTAAAGATGATAAATCTTCCAGTTTAAAACAATATCAGCGTGATTATAAAATAATAATAGAAAGTGACAAATGTTAATAATTCTTTAAAATCTATTTTTGATCCGGAAAATTATTACATTTATAAAAAAGGCAAGGAAGGAGAAGTTTTGACAGTGTTATCCGGTTATGAAATGATGGTCAGTGACAGTACCATACATGATTATTTAAAGAAATATTTTGGCTTTGATACCTTTAAGGGAAAGCAGGAGGAGATCATCAAAAATATTCTGGCGGGAAGGGATACATTTGTACTGATGCCGACAGGGGGAGGCAAGTCACTTTGTTATCAGCTGCCGGCAGTGATGGGAGAGGGGACAGCAATAGTCATTTCCCCCCTTATAGCCCTGATGAAGAACCAGGTGGATGCCATGAGAAATTTCAGCACAAATGACGATGTTGCACATTTTCTCAATTCCTCACTTACAAAGACTGAGATTGCCAGAGTAAAACAGGATGTGCTTGACCGCGAAACCAAATTGTTGTATGTCGCTCCGGAATCACTGACCCGGGAAGACAATATTGAATTCCTTAAAAATATAAAAATTTCGTTTTATGCAATAGATGAAGCCCACTGTATCTCGGAGTGGGGCCATGACTTCAGGCCTGAATACCGGCGGATAAGACCGATAATCGACACTATCGGGCGGGCTCCCATAATTGCCCTTACCGCTACAGCCACTCCCAAGGTCCAGCATGACATTCAGAAGAACCTCGGCATACTGGAAGCTGATGTGTTTAAGTCTTCATTCAACCGTCCGAATCTTTACTACGAGGTAAAATCGAAGCAGAATGTAAGCAGGGAAATTATCAAGTATATCAAGAACAATCCCGGCAAATCAGGGATAATTTACTGCCTCAGCCGTAAGAAGGTTGAGGAGATGGCTGAGGTTCTGAAGGTAAACGGTATTAAGGCGCTTCCCTATCATGCCGGCATGGATTCGGCGACCAGGACTCAGAATCAGGATAAATTCCTGATGGAGGAGGTTGATGTAATAGTTGCCACAATTGCATTCGGAATGGGTATTGACAAGCCGGATGTGCGTTTTGTGATCCATTACGATATTCCCAAAAGTCTTGAGGGCTACTATCAGGAGACAGGCAGGGCGGGCCGTGATGGCGGAGAAGGAAACTGCATAGCCTATTACAGCTACAACGATATTATGAAGCTGGAAAAATTTATGCAGGGGAAGCCGATAGCCGAACAGGAAATAGGAAAACAACTCCTGCTTGAAACAGTTTCGTATGCTGAATCGTCGGTGTGCCGGAGGAGACTGCTTCTCCATTATTTCGGTGAGGAATATACGGAGGAGAACTGCGAGGCATGTGACAACTGCCTTCATCCCAAAGCCCAGTTCGAAGGCAGTGAATCAATTGTGAATGTGCTTGAAACAATTCTGGCGGTTAAGGAAAAATTCAAGGCCGATCATATTGCAAACATATTGTCGGGGAAAGT
>JAAYKX010000328.1 GCA_012522155.1 Bacteroidales bacterium | reverse complement strand
TCACCGGAAATGCCGGTGCCGCCTGAAAGTGATCCCGTACCTGCAATAATGTCCGGTACCGATCCGCTGCAGATTGTTGTATCCGCACCACTTCCCGGCATGAATCCGATAACATTGCCTGCAACCGGTGAATGTACTTTTACTATAGTAATCTCACTTGTATCACTGCATTTTGATGATCTCACTATTCTCCGGTACCATACCGAATCATTCAGGGCAGGAGGAGAATAGGAAAGACCCGCGGAAGATCTGGTTGTCCAGGTTGCCGCGGAAGAACTGTCCTGCCACAGATATGTATAAGTACCGGCCGCCCCCAGCGGGGTACTGCCCGTAAGGGCAGGCGGAGCCGTGCCCGCACATATTGTGGCACCCGTAGAAATCGTATTCTCCCTTATTCCGGAATATCTGGTAAGGCCTATGGGTGATGAACTGTTTTTACATACGTCATCCGGCCCTGACAGGACAATCCTCCTGTAATATCTGTTTTCAACCGATGCGAATACTGCAGTATCAGGATCATAGACCTGCAGGTTATTTACTCCGGGCGCCGGCTGCCACGTACTTCCGTCAATGCTGTCCTGCCAAAGGTATGTATAGGAACCTGAACCGCCGGCCGGAAGACTTGCTCCCAGTGTATTGAAAATCATTCCCTCACATATAACCGAATCGGGACGGGAACTTATATTGCCTGTCAGAGGCGGCAGTACCGTAATGGTCACAGTCGGACTCTGGCTGATACAGCGGCCCGATGTTACAAAACGGCGGTAATATGTTGTTGAAACAAGGGACGGAGGATCAAAGGAGTCAAGATCTGCATTAGAGCCGGCAGCTTCAGGAGCCGTATCCCAGCCGCTGTCACTGCTGTTCTGCCTCCACTGATACTGATAAATACCGTTTCCTCCGGAAGGACCTGAATTAAGGGGTTTGAGACCGGGAGGGATCTGATTGTGACAGATAACAGCATCCTTTTCCACAAGATTATCCCCGATAGCCGGCTGTACTATGATCTGCACCCATTTGCTTGTGTCAGTCAGTCCTGTTGACTGATCCTCAATTATTCTCCTTATCCAAAAGGTATCTTCTTCGGGATCCGTAGCTGTGTAATCAGCTGATTCAGCCCCACTGATCTCATTTGCAGGAAGGGAGAGATCGTAACTTTTCTGCCATATATAACGGTATGAACCTGAACCGCCGGCCGGTGAGGTGCCGGTGATCCTCGCGGGGACCATGTCCGAACAGATCGAATCAAGCTGGTTTCCGGTAACGGATGAATACACTGAATTAAAAAGGAAGCCGTTCAGAAAAGGCGTGAATTCTGCCAGGATCATTCCATCAGTACCGGCGCTTGCAGGTGCCGTACCACCGCTGCGGCTGCCCGGCGCAGCACCCTTGACCGACCTGATAACATTTCCCGGAAGTGTAATATTACTTGTTGCAATTAGTCCGCCTCCCCCGCCGCCGCCGTTTCCGGAATTCCCGGAATTATGGCCGCCCTGTCCGCCTTCTGCACTGATTCTTAAAGCAGAACCCGGTCCGGATGATGAATAACTCCGCAGATACAGGGCAACTGATCCGCCGCCGCCCCCGCCTCCCGCTCCGGCATAGCCCGAAGCAGTGCCGGGATGGGATCCGTTTGCAAGTATGGCATGACCATTGCCACTGATCGTATCACATATCAGTATTACCATGCCTCCGCCGTTTCCCCCGGGAACCGGACTACCTCCCGGAATATATGTTGAAGAGCCGCCGCCGCCCCCCAGGAACAGTCCGCCGTTCAAAGGGGTTTCCCCCACCACGCTTTTTCCGCCTAAAGCTCCGGAACGTGGCGGTAAACAGTCTGTTGCTTCGCGGCCTCCCGCTCCCCCGCTTCCATAATTGCCGCCTCCCCCACCACCGGAAAATCTGCCGTTCCCTCCGCCGCCACCGGTGAAATTGGCTCCCATCCCTTTTGCAAAATCCGGATAAACCGGGGGATAGGGCGGTCCGTTCCCTGTATTTGCCCTCACCGCCAGTCCTTCACCCTTGAAACCGGAACTGTCGGTATAAGCCGGAAAAGCGTACTTTTCCAGCTTCCAGGGACTGGTCTCGGCACAAACACCCATTCCCACAGCAACAGATCCTCCCCTGAATCCCATTCCCGTCACATCAATATCCGCATTAAGTGAAAGTGTTTTTGCCACTATTGCCGCGAGAACGCCTCCGGTGCCGGAAACACTGTCCCAGGGCTGACAGCTGAGTGTTGCATCAACAAGCACTGAATTGTATGAAGGCACCCTGATGATCTGAATCCCGCAGGACAAATCATACCCGGTGTTCCTGATATCATTCCGGAATATTATCTTGTTTGTTACATCATCAACTGACAGGACTGTAAGGAATTCATGCCTGCCCGGCTGACCGTATGCGTCATATGCCGTACCGTAGGTAGGGCTTTCTGAGGCATATATTCTGGCCCCTTTCATCTGGATAAGCAGGACAGTGTCACCCTGGGTGAACTGACTGAAATGAAGATAATTGTCAATGATTACAAAATCGGTCCCTATTGAGCTGACACGGGCGTACTTGTTGATGATACCGTTTATTTTCCGCTGGGAAAACAAAGATATACAGAAACAGAAAATAAATATAAAGACTAAAACCAGGTATTTACCAATACCTTTTAACTTTCCAGTCATCAATACCTTTTATCAAGCGCTAAGATAATCAAATAATTCAATTAATCAACGCGGCTTTTTAAAAGGTTTTTCCGGATTTTCAACAGCCTTTACAAAGGAAATTCCACAAAAAAAGTTGTGCCCTTACCGGGTTCCGATTCAAACCATACCCTTCCCCCGGCCCCCTCCGCATATCTCTTTACAATGGAGAGACCCAGACCTGTACCGGATGATTTGGTGGTAAAATTGGGTGTAAACATTTTTTTTCTGATAGCATCAGGTATCCCGCATCCGTTATCCGAAACCGATACGGTTACCTTGTTTTCGCCCGGCTCCATTCCCACCTCTATCAGACCTTCCCTTTCAGGTGGTATGGCCTGTATGCTGTTCTTGAAAAGATTGGAAAAAATACCGTTCAGCTGCTCCCTGTCGGCATGGATCATCACCCTCTTCCCCGAAGGCCAGTTCACTCTGAAGGATATATTGCCGGTATTTCTGAAAAGCTCAAGGGTAGTCCCTATCTGATCAAGAAGATCCAGTTCGACAGGATTGGCCCCGGGCATCTTTGCAAATGAAGAAAAAGCAGTGGCAATATTCGAGAGATTATTGATGTATTCTATCTGGTTCCGGGCAAAAACTTCCAGCTTTTCCCCGAAATCATGAATTTTATCATTCCACGATTTTTGTAACTGCTGAACATTGAGCTTCATGGGCGTCAGGGGATTCTTTATTTCATGAGCAATCTGCTTTGCCATCTCCCTCCATGCATATTCCCTTTCCGAATTGGCAAGTTTATGGGCACTCTCCTCAAGCTCGTCAACCATTATGTTATACTGGCTTACCAGGTCACCTATCTCATCCCGGCCCCGGTAAGTCAGATGTTCACTCTTCCTGCCCAGCCTGACGGAAGCAAGTCCCTCGCCCAGCATTGACAGGGGTGAGGTAAGCCTGCCACTGATAAAAACAACAAAGGCCATGGTAATGACAATTATCAGGAGCGTGAAATTGATGATTGCAACTATCATATCCGAAATTTCCCGTGTAAGCAGACTCTGCATCCTGAAATAGGGCAGATTAAGATAGGCCAGCACATGCTTTTCAACATTGTAAAAAGGCACATAGGCCGAAACATATTTCATGTTGCCCACACTTTCCGTCTGGATATATTCACTCTTTGTCAGATCCGACACATTCATGAAAGCCTTCATGTTCATCCTGTGACTTGTCAGATCCCTGAAAAAGAGCTCGGGGCGGGACGTGGCCATGAGATAGCCGTTAAGATCATAAAGATTTACATCTGTATTGAAAATATTGGACAGGTTGATAAGAAGTTCATTCAGGGAAGCATTGTTGCTGTTGCGCCAGTTTGGAGTCAGATGCCTCTCCATGGAAATTTCAGCCTCAAGCTCTGTATATATGGAACTCAGCTTTTCCTTTATATTGTTGTAGTGATTTGACTGAAACTCCCTTATGGTGAAGGTTGCAACGGCAATACCAACCAGGATGAAGGCAAACAATAATATGCCCGTAAAGGATATCTGAAGCTTCTGTCTGAAGTTAAGACCTCTGATCCCTGCCGGGGAAGGTTGTGCAAAGAAAAGCAGTATGGTATTGACAACTATGAATATGAATGCAAAAAGATAGGCAAAGGATATGATTATTTTTCCTGCATTGAGAAGGGGCCTGCTTATCATCACCGTCGCATTCCCGTTGCGGTACAGGATATGCCTGAATCCCTCATTGTCAAATATACGGTAATCAGCTGCCTCATCAACATATTCCTCATCGGCCTTGTTGTATGGAAAATCACCATGACTGAGAATAATTTCGCCGTTCAGGTATTTTGAAAAAGAATAGTTCTTCAGACCCGAATAACCGTGGAATCTCTTGTCCAGAAGCAATTCCGAATAACCCGGCTGAAACACATTGATGTCACCGTACAGCTCAATAAACAGTCCGTTGGTGATATATGAGCCGGTTTCGAAAAAAAGCCTTCCTATATAATACGGCCGTGCCCCCTGGTTGTCGATAAAACAGAACCCGGTGCCGGTAAGGGGATGCCCGTATTTTTCAATCCTTTCTTCAAAAAATGCATAGCAATCCTCAAAATCATGATCGCCGGGACCGATCCGTATCATCTGGCCCTGCCGGCACAAATATATGCTGACATTGAAATTGCCCCAGTAACCGTTGAAATAGTTATTGTGGAGATAGGCGGATATGATGTCGAAATCCCTCCTTTCAAAAAATTCAACATTCATCATATCGGCAAGAACCGCATCATTTTGAAGTACCGGCCACATATCCAGAAGAAGATGTTCGGCTTCCGGATCATTTTCAGTGGACAGGGAAAGGGCGTGTACCTTCAGAATTTCGTTGGTCTTTTCCTCCGAAAACGCGGCAATGACCACAAGTGAATAAATGCCGGCAGCCAGGGAAAGAAAAAGTGGAATACTTAGTTTTCCCGGTTTCCGGAACTGACGGATCCATACAACGGCTATAATGCCTGCCCACAGGAACAGGAGTGCCGGCATTGATACCTTACAGGGATATGTAAAGGCAATTATTACTGCGGCAGACACGGCCAGGGCCGGAATTGTTCTGCGACCTTCAGCTTTTCCCCCGGTCTGGAATGCTTTGCAAAAAAATGAAACCGGTAAAACCAGAAGAAGCAGGACCGAAATAAAACCAACGGCACTGTACACACTTAAATCCAGCATCCTGTATGTCTCAAAATTAATGTTTGAATTCAGGATAAGCCTGCGGAATATAATATGAAACATACTGATCAGCAATGTTCCCGTAACAAGAAGGATGGCAGGCAGCAAGCGTCCGCCAACAGTCTTTTTCCGATATACAGCGCTGAAATCCGCATAGTTGTAGAAAACATAGCCGAACAAAGCCAGGAGTATGCTGAAAATCATGAAATGGCCCAGGGAAGGGATGAAGCCGTTAAGCGAAAATATATAGGGCGAAAACAATGATGTCCTGAAAATCACGGAAGGCTGCCCGGCAAAAAGAACTATCAGGTACAGCACCGAAAAAAACAACAGTGAAAGCAGCAGTCCTGCATGGTTTTTTCCGGAAGCGGCCAGTGACCTCACCAGTCCGAGCAAGAGTACCATAACAGACACAAAAAACATACACCAGAGAATCAGAGGTATGAGAATATGGAAAGTACTGCCGCCCGCCGCAGGGAATATCAGAGAAAACAGGAATTCCCCCCTGCGGTTGAATATATCGTTTCCGTTTTCTGATTTTTCCGCACTGAAGCCCACATCGGCCGGCAGCCTGAAATCCCTGGTAAAGCCGCTTTTTACAATATCATTTTCAAAGCTGTAATCGGTTCTCACCCTGAGAAGCCCGATAATCCGTTCATTCCCCTCAGCAATATGTGCCGGCAGGAACCAGCCGTTCTGCATAAAGACAAGGGGCCGGGAAAACAATGATTCGTCCTGCAGAAGCACCGGAACATCAAAGCTGTTGTCGGACCAGTAAACCAGTCTTCTGTCAATATACTGGAGAATGGTAATTCCGTTCTGTGATGCAAGGCTGAATATCCTGTTTTCAGATACCGATCCGTGAGGCTCACCCTTTGACATAATAATCCTGAGATCATTAAGACAGTCCTCCATAATCTTCTCCTTCTCATGAAGTATCCTGTTGAATCTCCTGGTTGTTATATTGTTTTCAGACGAACCCTGGCATATCATCTGGGCAATAACGGCAGCCAGCCCAAAAGCAATGCTCAGAACTATCAGGATAAAACGCCTCCTTTTTTCTTTCATAAACGGCCCGACTTTTGCATGAAGATATCTGCGATGCCCGGTTGCAAAAATATAATTAAAAACTGCCTGATGCAATTATAATTATATTGATAAGACAGAACCGCTTATATTTCTGGAAAATAGTTAAATTTGTAGTCAAATGAATATGAAAGTCAGCAAAACGTAACCAAATGGATTTTAAGAACCTTGCTTCAATACTTGTTCTGGCCTTTTTATGCACAAACATCCAGGCACAGGATCAGCAGAGGATTCCGCCTGGTATATCTATTGCAATTAAGGCAGGGAATGCAGCCGAAATGGCAAAATACATGAACTCAACGGTTGAACTGCTTCTCCTTGGCAAGGAGGATTTTTACAAGAAGAATGTAGCAGAAACCATTTTGAAGGATTTCTTCGCCACCTATCAGACAAAGGATTTTATTATCAGGCATCAGGGTGCAAAAAATGAAGCTCAGTATGCAATAGGCAACCTTAAAACCGTGAAAGGCGATTTCAGGGTATATTTCCTTCTGAAGAGGGTAGACCGGGAATTGCTGATCCATACAATCAGAATAGAATCGGAAGATGGAAGATAAATTCTTCAGGGATTTCGTTCTCCGCTGTGTTGAAGAAGATACAGGCGACGGCGACCACTCTTCACTCTCATGTATCCCCGCCGATGCACGGGGGAAGGCAAAGCTTCTCATCAAGGAGGAGGGTATCCTTGCCGGTGTACGGGTTGCTGTTGAATTATTCAGAATCATTGATGCCGATCTCCGCACCGAAACCCTTAAACAGGACGGTGATAAAGTAAGATCCGGTGATACCGGATTTATTCTGCATGGTAACCTGCAATCTATTCTTAAATCCGAAAGGCTGATGCTCAACATCATGCAGCGTATGAGCGGTATTGCCACAAGCACAGGCCGCTATGTTGACAAGGTTGCAGGAACCGGCGCAAAGATCCTTGATACCAGAAAAACCACTCCGGGAATGAGGATGCTTGATAAGGAAGCCGTCAGGATCGGGGGGGGAATGAATCACAGGATGGGACTCTATGATATGATAATGCTGAAAGACAATCATATTGCCTATGCAGGGGGAATAGAAAAAGCTGTTGACAAAGCCCGGGAATATCTTGAGCAAAACAAAAGAGATCTGAAAATTGTGATTGAAGCCCGCAATACCGATGAGCTGAAAACCATTCTGAGACACGGGGGTGTCAACAGAATAATGCTTGATAATTTCAGCATAGCGGACACCCGGACTGCAGTCGACATGATTGATGGCAGATATGAAACGGAATCATCCGGAAATATCAATCTCGGAACAGTGAGACAGTACGCCGGGTGTGGCGTCGATTTTATCTCGGTGGGTGCCATTACTCACCATATCAACAGTCTTGATATAAGCCTGGTGGCATTTTAGCCTCCTGACCCTGCTGCCGGTGCGCAACAGGATGAATAAAGTCTTAATTATATATTAACGTTTTTTTTTTTACATTTGGGCTCTCATAAAATTCCTATGAAATATTCATGGATCGTTTTGGTAGCGCTTATTCTGGTATCCGGATGCAAGACTGAGGACAAGGATAATTATCTGATATCTGAGAAAGCACTCAGCTATTTTGAAAAGATAAGGGAGTCCTGCAAGAGTGACGATGGCAGACTGTGGGGGACAAATCTTTACGGCCCCATGATGTTCATTGACCGTACAACACGAAAGATGGTTGCAAACTATCCTGACAGGGACGGTCTGCTGAGGGAAAAAGACGGGATTTACACGGGCCTTTATCCCAGGGACCAGCTAATAAGCAATACTGCCGTCCGTTACGGAAGTACATTGTTCGGAATAGCACCCCTGCCGAACGAGGAGGATGAATTCAGGATTATGACACGAGCCCTTCACTGCCTGTTTCACAGGTATCAGGATTCGATAGGTTTTACCTCATCAGGCTATAACACGGCCAACCTGGATGAAAAAAATGCAAGGCTGTGGCTGAAGCTTGAATGGAAAGCACTCCGCAAGGCAATAGAAACGGAAGATGACGGACATTGTTTTGCCATCAGGGATGCTCTCATCTTCAGGGGGGCAAACCATGAACTCTATCCCACTTTCGTTAGGGACCAGATCAGGTTTGAAAATTATGAGGGACTGGCTACTTTTACCCACCTGGTACTTGTCACATCTTCACAGGAAGAATTCAGGGAAAAGCTCCTGGATCTCCTCGACAGGTTTTACTTCTTCCCGTCCTATTCAAGATCCTACGGACTGATCCACGGGGCCCTGTATGCATCCCTGCTGTACCGGCAGGGCTTTGACTTCAGTACAATACGTTCGGAAGACACGGACCTCGGGGAACAGGTAAGACAGTTGTACGATATCAGGCTGCCTTCCGTTTGCCGGGATATAGCCGGAAGCCTTGCCTTTAACTATGACCTTGAGGAAATAAAAGCCGAAGAGATTGAAAGGGAAAAGGATATAAATCAGAGAATAGACAGGGTGGTAAGCACATTTACCGAAAAGCCTGTTGTATATATGGAACAGATCAGTCCGTATTTCGATTTTGAGCCGGAAGATATCAGACCGCTTGCCTCTTACGGCACCCTTTATGAGAAGATACGCATATCGGATAACTGGGGCAAGCTGACAGTTGACAAGGGAGGCTGCCTGGTATCAGCCAATCTCAAGTACCTGCGCCTGACAGCCCGGGGTTTTGAAGAAGGCCGCAACAGGATTGAAGGCGATGGCTGGCATATGATAATCAATAATGACTGGGAAATCCTGCAGGTAGGAGACAATTATTTTTTAAGCAAGCTCTCTCCCTGATCACCAAATCCGCGTAATCTCTCCTCAAGTGATTTTATCTTCTGTTCGGCATCGGATTTCTTTTTTCTTTCAAGGTCCAGAACCGAAGAAGGCGCATTCTGAACAAAGCGCTCATTATCCAGCTTCTTCATAACCGATCCGAGGAAACCCCTGTAATAGATGAGCTCTTCCCGTATTCTGGCAATTTCATCCTCAAAATCAATGTTTTCAGAAAGAGGCACAAAGAATTCGGTGGTTCCGACCATAAAAGACACAGCATCTTCCTGCCCTGAATCAACGCGGACCAGATCCGTAAGATTACAAAGACGTATTATTACAGGAAAAAATTCTTCGCCGGAAAAACTCTCCGCCTGTCTTGCATAAAGCATGATTTTCTCCCTTGCCGGGATATTCCTCTCCTTCCTGAGGGAACGGATAGCAGTCACGGTCTCCTTTACCGCTTCAAATCCGGAAATAAGCTTCCTGTTGAATTTTTCGGGTTCCGGCATCGCGCTTATCATTATACTTTCTCCATCCTTCCTCAGGGCAAGAAGCTGCCAGATTTCCTCCGAGATAAAGGGCATAAAGGGATGGATCAGTCTCAGCAGGGTGTCAAAAAACACAATGGTGGCATCATAGCTTAGCCTGTCGACAGGCTTGCCGTATTCAGGCTTTACTATTTCCAGGTACCAGGCCGAAAAATCGTCCCAGAACAGTTTATACACCACCATCAGGGCTTCGGATATCCTGAACCTTCTGAAATCCGAATCAACCTGCGATATTCCGGACGCAAGGGTTTCTTTCATCCATTTCACAGCCAGGGCGGAAGATGCGGGCTGGGCAGTATCAGAGCTCACAGTCCAGCTTTTTACAAGGCGGAATGCATTCCATATCTTGTTGGCAAAATTCCTGCCCTGCTCGGGCAGGGAATCATCATAAAGCAAATCATTTCCTGCAGGGGAACAGAGAAGCATTCCGACCCTTACCCCGTCAGCACCATATTTCGCAATCAGTTCCAGGGGCTCGGGTGAGTTACCAAGCGATTTGGACATTTTCCTTCTTTGCTGATCACGTACAAGTCCTGTCAGATAGACATTGCGAAAAGGCTTTTCACCCTGATATTCATAACCTGCTATTATCATCCTGGCAACCCAGAAAAAAAGAATCTCCGGTGCGGTAACAAGATCATTTGTCGGATAATAATATTTAAGATCAGCATTGTCCGGCTGGTTTATACCGTCAAAAGATGTTATGGGCCACAGCCATGATGAAAACCATGTATCCAGCACATCCTCATCCTGCCGGAGGTCTTTTTCCGTCAGACTCATATTACCGCTTTTCTCCCTGGCCAGCTCCAGGGCCTCCTTTTCACCGGCAGCCACCACATATTCCCCGTCGTTGTAATACCATGCCGGAATCCTGTGACCCCACCACAGCTGCCTGCTGATACACCAGTCATGAACATTCTCCATCCAGTGACGGTAAAGATTCCTGAATTTTGAGGGATAAAGCTGTATGTCGCCCTCAATGACCGCGTCAAGTGCCGGCCGGGAGATATCCTTCATTTTCAGGAACCACTGAGTGGAAAGTCTTGGCTCAATCACGGTATGGGTTCTTTCCGAGCGTCCTATCTTGTTTTTATACGGAGTCACCCTGTCCAGGGAATTTTCTTTTTTCAGTTCCGCCTCGGCAAGATCCCTGGCCGCAAACCTGTCGGTCCCGACAAACAGTTCAGCATTCCGGTTCAGTGTTCCGTCATCATTGAATATGTCTATTGACCGAAGCCTGTGCCTGATGC
>JAAYKX010000327.1 GCA_012522155.1 Bacteroidales bacterium | reverse complement strand
CCAGCTGCGATGCGGTATCCAGGAGAAAAACCTCTTCATGACCCGGTGTTTTCCTGAGTTCCTGAACACTGTTCCATATCTCGCGGCGGTAATCCATCTGAAGATTCGAAAGATTTATCACGTCAAGCGCATCCTGATTTTCCCTGCCCCACATGTTTACCCAGTTCACACTTTTCAGCGGAGTGGGGTTTCCCAGATTTTTCTTTTCATAACCGGGCCTGTCCGGATCAATCCGGTCAACATTGCCAAGCCGGTGAACAAGCCCTATTGCATAATTCATGGTATCATAATTATCTCCGGCAAGATGGAAGATATCTCCGTCACCCGTACAGTCTATTACCACTTTTGCAAGGACAGCCATCCGTCCGGATTTGCTCTCAATGAACACTCCCCTTATTACATTCCCGTCCATGATAACATTTGAGGCCCAGCTGTGATAGAGCATCTTCACCCCGGCCTCGCGTATCATCTCATCAAGCACAAATTTGCCGGCTTCGGGATCAATTACGGGATTTACCTCGTGTATTGCCATCCCCAGATCAACTAGCCTCTTTGACATTTCCTCCCCTATACCGAAGATTACTTTTTTTTGTCTTTTATGCCGGTCAAGGGCATGGGTTGAAAGAAGCGGCAGAACAAGCCCGCCGGTCCACAGTCCGCCAAGATGGTTGTAACGTTCAACAAGATAAGTGTCGGCACCGGTACGGCTTGCGGCTATTGCAGCTGCAGTTCCTGCCGGTCCTCCTCCGATGACCAGCACATCCGTTTCGGCAAGTACCGGTATTTCCCTTTCAGGTTCCCGGATCATCCTTCCCGAAGCAGCATCCCTTAAAACCGGCATATTTTCTTCAGTGCCGGCACCGGTCCGGTTTTCCCTTTTACATCCTATTCCAAGACTGAGAGCGCCGCCGGTCAGTATTACTCTGCTTACAAAATCTCTTCTTTTCATATAATTGGTTTTATGTGTTAATCAGCATTCACGAACGGACGAATGAACGGACGAACGAACGGGCGAACGAACGTATTTCTGCAGTGAAAGGGACCATCCGCACCGGATTATCCTGTTCATTATTATTCCACAACAATCTCGTCGATATGCATTCTGGCCGGCTGGCCTGATCCCGGATGCCACTCGGGAGTGTTCCCGATTGTATGTGCAACAACTCTTACATATCTGGCATCCCGCGGCTGAAAATCCACTATAAAATCCCGCTGGTATGAGTCATACTGATCAATCGGAAGGGTATTGAGAACCGTTCCCACATTTTCAAATTCCCCGCCATCGGCCGAGACCAGGAAATCAACCCCGGACGGAATAATACTGAGCCAGGCTGCAAGCTGATAAAACGCACATTCAATATGCTGAATCCTTTTTATTTCACCCAGGTCAATAACAACATCAAGATTGCTTCCCTGGAAATCAAACCAGTTATATTCAATATCGTGGCTTCCCCTGATTCCGTCAGTAAGCATGCCTCTTTTATCCTCTGGTACAGCCGAAATATCCGGACTCAGAAACCTGACCGGCTTCCCGTATGCAAGATGCTCATTCCTTCCCTGGAAAAAGAGGCGGTACATGGCTGAACGATAGGCTTCGGGACTTACGTTCCATTCCTTTATCCTTGTCACGCCCTGCCGGATGCACAGATCAACAAAAGGATCCACCATGGATCTTATCTCAGGACTGACAGTCCAGCTCCCGCCGGATCTGACAAATACACCCTTTTCTCCGTAAAAGTTCTTCTTGGCCTGTTCCATGATTGCAAAATTCAATGGCAGGCGCGCAATCCTGACTCTTTCAAGCAGAATGGCGGAATCCGCAACAAGATCTTCCGCCTGTTCAAACAAGTCCTTGTACCTGTCAATCAGTTCCGGTGTAAGATAGGTCACGGATGCTGCATTCGGCGACCCGAAAATACTCAGCGGCTGGCCCGCTGCCAGAACAGCTGTCCTCATTTCATCAATATAATTTCTTATCAGCCTGCCTGCCTCACCATAGTAAGCATTCAGAAAATCATTCATAGCAGACTCAGCATCAACACATGGATCCCATAACATCTTTGACAGCAT
>JAAYKX010000042.1 GCA_012522155.1 Bacteroidales bacterium | reverse complement strand
CGGTTGTTGCATTTACATAGGTCAGTCCGAAGCTTTCTCCCAGGAAGTAGAGAAAGGGCTCAAACACTGCAAGGATTATGAAAAGCTTCCTGTCTTCTTTTTTTATTCTTATGCGGCTGCGGCTTGCGGAGATAAAAATGTTAAGAAGTACTACCGATAATACAAGGCGGATAAATACTATTGTCACAGGCCGGTAGGTTTCATTGGCAGTCTTGAACCAGATGAAGGAAAAGGCCCAGAATATCATGGAAAGGGTGACAGGACCGTATTTAAATGTAAATTTTTTCATTCTTGCCGGCCGGATCAGTTTTGCGGCGGCGGCGAATTTAAAATATATTCTTCAATTAACAGAATTACTTTCCCTGACAAAGCTGCTTCAGGCCGGACTGCAGACTGCCGTAGTTCGACCATCAGGAATATTTCCAATATAATCTTTATATAACAGAGTATGTTTCAGAAAATTAAAAAGAATATGTCTTTCGAATTGTTTTTTAAAATTCCTTTTCTGCAGATTTGTATGTGAATCATAAATTATTATATTTGCCGCCTCTGGTATGACAAACTGAATTCTTATTATATATAATACATTGGGTATTATTAATATAATTCTTTTGAAAATAAAATGAAACGACCATGAACATTATGGGAGTTTTCCCGGTAACCGGGACACAAGTTCCCGACAAACCGTGACATAAGTTATTTTATAATTAAAATTAAATTACAGACAGATGAAAATTCTGGTTTGCATCAGTAATGTTCCCGATACCACCACAAAGATCAGATTTACCGGGGAGAACACATCATTTGACAGTTCAGGTGTCCAGTGGGTCATCAATCCCTGGGATGAACTGTCCCTGACACGTGCACTTGAACTGAGGGATGACCCGGCCAGCGGTGTTAAATCGGTTACGGTAATTCATTCGGGACCGGCATCGGCCGAACCCACTATACGGAAGGCTCTTGCTATCGGGGCTGATGACGCGGTGAGGATTGATTCACCCTCCGGTGATGCCTACAGTGTGGCGGCCGGCATAGCTGAAGTGGTGCGCAGTGAACAGTATGACATAATACTATGCGGGGTGGAGTCCAGTGATTACAACGGATCGATGGTTGGCGGGATGCTGGCCGAATTTCTTGAGATACCGTCTGTGTCGGGTATTTCGGAATTGAATGTGGAAGGCGGTAATGTGACCATTACACGTGAGACTGATGAAGGAAAGGAAATTGTGAGCGTTCCCCTGCCATTTGCAGGAGTTGTGCAGAAAGGTATAGCAAAGGAACCCAGGATTGCGGCAATGAGGGGAATAATGATGGCCCGCAGTAAGCAGATAAGGATTTATGAATCCGGTCCGGAAGAATCCCTTACCGGGATAAAAAGTTTTGAAAAACCACCTGCCAGGGATGCATGTAAATTCATTGATGCCGATAATCCGGAACAACTGATTGATCTGCTTCAGAATGAGGCCAAAGTAATTTAAACGGAATATAAATAATCAAATATATGTCAGTTCTAGTATACACTGAAAACCAGGGCGGGAGATTCAGGAAACACATTTTCGAACTGGTCTCCTATGCATCGGAAACGGCAAAAATGCTGAACAGCACGGTGACGGCCCTGTCAACGGGAAAGGTTGACGAATCCGAATTGATGAAGCTTGGAAACTATGGTGCGAACCGGATAATATCGGTGGAAAACAGTCTTCCTTCAGGCTTTGACAACAGGGCTTATTCATATGTCGTCTCTGAAGTTGCCCGTAAAACCGGTGCCACGGTAATTATTCTCTCTGATAATCACAGCGGCAAAGCCATTGCACCGGGATTATCTGTCAGGCTTAAAGCAGCGGTTGGCTCGGGGGTGAGCCGCCTGCCTGTTTCAACAGAACCTTTTGTTGTTTGCAAGAGAGTATTTTCCGGAAATGCATTTGCACATGTTGTTTTGAAAACCCCGGTCAGGATCATCACCCTTGCCAGGAATTCTTTTTCCTGTATTGAATCAGCCGGCAACCCTGCCGTTGAAAGAATGGAAATCCCGGTAGACGGGACGCTTGTCAGAACCACAGTCCGGGAGGTGATCCCTCAGTCGGGAAGGATACAGCTTACTGATGCCGATATCGTAGTGTCGGGAGGCAGGGGAATGAAGGCACCCGGCAACTGGGCTCCGCTCCTGGAGCTGGCCGAAGGCCTTGGGGCAGCAACAGCCTGTTCAAGACCTGTTTCCGATGAAGGCTGGAGGCCGCATGAAGAACATGCCGGTCAGACGGGCAGGATCATTGCACCCAATCTGTATATTGCCGTGGGTATTTCCGGGGCAACACAGCATCTGGCCGGTGTCAGTTCCTCAAAATATATAGTCGCCATCAACACCGACCGGGATGCCCCTATATTTGAAGCTGCACAATATGGCATTGTCGGCGATGCCATGAAAGTTCTTCCGAAACTGACAGAGGCAATCAAAAAGAGATAATACGGATATTACTTGTTACTATCCGCTGTACTGTTATATATATGGTTCGTCAGATTATTTTCGCAATAAGCCTGCTGATAACACTGGCAGTATTTTCCTGGTCAGCCGGCAGGATTATGCGCTATTTCAGGTTTACAAAATCCGGCTACAAACCAGGGAACGCAGGCAGGAGAATCCTGCTGATGATGAAGGTTGCCTTCGGGCAGACCAAGATCTTCCGCCGGCCCGTGACCGGACTGTTGCATGCACTGGTGTTCTGGGGCTTCTGCATAATTATCTTTGGAAGTATTGAAATGGTCATTGACGGACTTACGGGAACTGAGAAAGTATTGAAATTCCTGGGTCCGCTGCATGACTTTCTGATGGCAGCAGGTGATATTTTTGCGGTAATGGTGGCAGTTTCGGTAATCGTCTTCCTGTTCCGGCGTATTATGATGAATATCCCGAGGTTTGAAGGAAGGGAGATGAAAAGGCGCTCACACAGTGATGCAAATATTTCCCTTTCCCTGATACTCTTGCTGATGATTTCCCTTATTGCGATGAACACGGGATATACTGGCATGAAAAGATTGTCGGGTGAAGAGATTGCAGGTGTTTATCCCGTGAGCTTTTTTCTTTCCGGCCTTTTTCCGACTTTCAGGGCTGAAACGTTCGGAATCATTCATGAGGCATCCTGGTGGACACATATCCTGCTTATTTTCTTTTTTGCAAATTACCTTCCCTGGTCCAAGCATTTTCATGTATTCCTGTCGGTTCCAAATGTTTTTCTCTCCAGGCTTGACCCGCCGGGCAGGCTGACAAACATGGAAAGTATTACCAGGGAAGTAAGGCTGATGATGGACCCTGAAACTGCATTTGCCGCAACTTCTCAGGATGTTATGCCGGAACGCTTTGGAATAAAGGATGCTGAGGATGCAGGCTGGAAGAATTACCTTGATTCCCTGTCATGTACCGAATGCGGAAGATGCACTTCGGTATGTCCGGCAAATATTACCGGCAAGTTGCTGTCACCCAGAAAAATAATGATGGATCTAAGGGCGAGGATGAAGGAAAAGGGACCCCTGATGATCAGGAATGGAAGGGATTACAGTGACAACAGGTCTCTTGTGAGGGATTATATCAGCGAGGAGGAGCTGTGGGCATGTACAACATGCAATGCATGTACTGCGGAATGCCCGGTAAATATAGACCAGCCTTCACTGATAGTGGATATGCGCAGGTATCTTGTTCTTGAAGAGGCCTCGGCACCGGGAGGATTAAAAGCGGTATTCAGCAATATTGAAAATAACGGGGCACCATGGCAGTATTCCGCGGAAGACAGGCTCGGCTGGTGTGACGGTCTTGATTTTGAAGTACCTGTAATGGCGGATCTTCATGCTGCTGACAAAAAACCGGAATATCTTTTCTGGGTTGGCTGTGCCGGCGCGTTTGATGACAGGTACAGAAAGGTTGCAAGGGCTTTTGCCACTATATTGAATCATCTGAATATAAGCTATGCCGTTCTTGGCAGGGAGGAGACATGTACGGGGGATCCTGCCCGGCGTGCAGGAAATGAAATGCTTTTCCAGATGCAGGCCCTGCAGGTGATTGCACTGTTCAGGAGCTACGGTGTTGAAAAGATAATTACCATCTGTCCGCATTGTTACAATACTTTCAGAAATGAATATCCCGATCTTGACGGAAATTTTGAAGTTATCAGCTATCTTGGCTTTATCCGCAGACATATTGATGAAGGCAGGCTTGTACCTGTTTCAGCTGCCGGAAACGGAAAATGCAGGGTCACCTATCATGATCCCTGTTACCTGGGAAGGGCCAATGGGCTGTATGATGATCCGCGGAGGATACTTCAGAAGCTGGGAAATAATATTGCGGAGATGGGACGGAACCGAAGCCGTGCCCTCTGTTGTGGTGCCGGCGGTGCCCAGATGTTCAAGGAAGCTGAAAAAGGGGAAAAGGAAATATTTATTGAGAGAACCGAAGAAGCCCTTCGGACGGAGGCTTCTGTTATTGCTAGTGCCTGCCCGTTCTGTATGACCATGATCACGGACGGACTGAAATATAAAAACAGGGAGGATGAAGTGAAAAATCTTGACATTGCTGAACTGGTTGTACAGTCGCTCGGTTTGTAACAAATCCTGCATTCCGTAAGAGATGCAGCAAAAATAATCAATAATGGAAATCAAAAAAAACCTTAAAAGCGGTGAATTTCTTGTGGCTGACAGTGATGCTGCAAACGTGTTCATACCTGAGGAATTCAATGAAGAGCAGCTTATGATTGCCGGGTCGTGCCGTGATTTTCTCGCCGCGGAAGTCAGTCCCCGGATAACAGAGCTGGAGAAAGGCAAGCGTGAACTGATGAAAAGCATACTCAGAAAATCCGGTGAACTTGGACTGATGGGTATTTCGATACCGGAGGAGTTTGGGGGATTCGGCCAGTCATTTGTAACCCAGATGCTTGTCGCAGAAGCCTGCGGAGCGGGATATTCATTTTCCGTAGCCTTCATGGCACACTGCGGTATCGGCACCCTTCCGATACTGTATTACGGCAACAGGGAACAGCAGGAAAAGTATATTCCGAAGCTTGCCAGCGGTGAATTTATCGGATCCTACTGCCTTACTGAACCCGGGGCCGGAAGTGATGCCAATGCCGGAAAAACATCTGCCACATTGTCTGAAGACGGTGAATATTATATTCTGAACGGACAGAAGATGTGGATAACAAATGCAGGATTTGCTGATATACAGATTGTGTTTGCCAAGATAGACAGGGACCGTGTGCTGAGCGCTTTTATTGTGGAAAGCAGTTATCCCGGTGTAGTTATCGGACCTGATGAGCAAAAGATGGGTATCAAGGGCTCGTCAACAGCACAGATTTATTATAATAATGTAAAAGTTCCGGCAGGAAACCTTCTTGGAAAAAGGGGGGAGGGTTTTCGTATTGCTCTCAACATCCTTCATATGGGCCGGATAAAGCTTGGGGCAAATGTTCTTGGCAGTGCCAAAAAAGCTGTTGAGGATTCAGTGAAATATGCCAATGAACGGAAGCAGTTCGGTGTTTTCATATCAGCTTTCGGTGCAATAAGACAGAAACTGGCTGAACAGGTGATCAGGCTCTTTACATGTGAATCTGCCGTTTACCGTGTAAGCAGGGATATTGATGATCTGACAGAGAAGCTGAAGGAAGAATCCGGTGATACGGGACGTGCAGCGGTTGAAGCCATAGGTCATTATGCCGTGGAGGCTGCAATTCTTAAGGTTGCAGGTTCGGAAATGCTCGATTATGTTGCAGATGAGGCAGTACAGATATACGGGGGAATGGGTTATTCTGCAGAGACTGATGTTGAAAGGGGCTATCGTGACTCCCGCATCAACAGGATCTTTGAAGGTACGAATGAAATCAACAGGCTGCTTGTTTCCGATACTGTTATGAAACGGGCAATGAAGGGCGATTTCGACCTGTTTGGCAAGGCAGCGGAGCTGTATGCCGGTCTGGATGATCTTAGCGGAAAAGTGACGTGGACTGATGATTATTTCAGCGAAAAATCCGGATATGCCGGAAACTTCAAAAAGACCGTACTCATATGTATCCACGGTGCCGTCGAACGATTCGGAAGAACACTTGTGCATCAGCAGGAAGTACTGAATAATATCGCTGACATGATCATTGAAACCTATTTGTCCGAATCACTGAGTCTGAGGGTTCAGAAACTGGAATCGCTGAAAAGTGACACGGGGGTTTACAGGGATATCCTGGATGTCAGTGTTTATGATGCAGCCTTCAGGATACGCAAGTCGGCATACGATGCAATATATGCTTTTGCGAAGGAGGAACAGGCCACAGCACTGACCAGGGCTGTCGATTCGCTGACTGCCGTGAGGGCTGTGAATGTTAAATCAGCCAGGAGAAGAATTGCCGATAAGCTGATTGAAGACAATGCCTATAAATTCTGATGGCTTCCTCCGGTGTGCCGCCGGATGTCCCGTTACGTTTTATGGCTTCCCGCTATGTGTCCGCCGGGTGTTTCGTCGCGCTATATTGCTTCCTCCGATGTGCCGCCGGATGTCTCTTTGCGCCTTAAGACTTCTCCCGGTGTTCCCGGTGTGTTCTCAAAATAATCGGGAAGCAGTCCCTGTTGTATTGCTGTAACGCTCAGAAACATTGTATTATAGAAGCCCGCATGTAATGATATCACAATTTATAGTGATTAATATTAGCTTTTAACATGACAAACAACATGTGGCCATGTCGTAAAATCAGGCTGGTAATATTATCATTAATATGTACCGACGGGTATCTTTGTGAAAAATTTAACAATTAGTCTCAAATGGAATACAGGAATATGCGGAGAATTTTCGGAGCATTGATTTTTGTTTTGATTGCAGGCGCAGCCATATTATCGTCGTGCGAACATCATTCATTTCTGGTGGAAACAGTTGATCCGGTAGATTCTGTTTATTTCGGCGCAGTGATTCAGCCTCTTCTGGAGAAAAAATGTGCAGCCTGTCACGGCGGTTCAAAGGATCCTGACCTGCGTGCAGACAGATCCTACGAATCTCTTGTAAGCGGTGACTATGTCACACTGCCTGCCGAAGAAAGCAGGCTGTACCGGAAAGTTATTTCCAGCGGACATGCTGCCTATACCCTGCCCGAGGAAAAGCTGAAGATACTGTACTGGATCACCCAGGGAGCAAAGAACAATAAATAATAAAAACCATAATGAAACCCGATGAAATGAAAAAGACCATATCAATTCTGGTGCTATCTCTGTTTCTGGCCGGTCTCTCTGCACAGGAAGAGAGCCTGCCTGCTGCGGAATCAAAACCCGTCAGATTTATTTTTGAATCAGGCTTGCTGATAGATAATCAGACAATAGTTTCTCCGTATAAAGGAGGACTTGAACTTGAAATCCATCACAGGTTCAGTCTTATTGAGAATATTCACAACCTGTTTGGTATTTATGGAGCTGCAAATACCAGGCTGGGACTCAATTATGGACTTTCTGACAGGCTGATGGCCGGAATAGGTACTACCAAGGATTACAAACTGCAGGATTTTCAGTGGAAATACCTGATACTCCGTCAGACAGAAGATGACAGGATGCCGGTGTCGCTTTCCTATTACGGGAACATGGTTCTCGACCTGAGGGAAGATGCCGCTTTCGGACCGGAAGCATCTTACCGGCACATACACCGGCTGTCATATTTTACCCAGTTCATTGTTGCCCGTAAGATGAGTGAAAAAGTTTCCCTGCAACTGGCACCTTCGGTCGTTTATTTTAATTCTGTTCCAAGATATAGTGATACTGAAGGTTACAGGAATTTCAACCTGGGATTGTCAGCGGGCGGACGGGTAAACTTTTTCGGAAGTCATTCGCTTCTTTTTGAATATGACCGGCTTCTTACCAGGCAGGAGCTTGATGCCCAGCCAAAACCCAATCTTTCACTGGGCTGGGAAATTGGAACCGCAACACATTGCTTCCAGTTGTTTGTGGCGAACTATTCCCAGATAATCAGTCAGAGGAACCTGGTGTTCAATCAGAATGATTATGCCGGTGGCGAATATCTTGTGGGATTTAATATTACTGTAAGGCTTTAATATTTTTCTCATGAAACTGCTCTTTGCCGCTGTATTATTTACTGCATTATTCAGTTTTGGTGCTGAAGCCCGTGCCCTGTCCGGAAGAGCAGATTCAGATCCCGTGGATACCCTCGCTTTTGTATCTCCGTTCATGGAAGATAATGAAAGTTGTTTCAAATGTCACGGTCAGGGAAAGTATGAATATGAAAATGAACTGCTGGGGACGACGGTAAAAGCCCTTATGTGTCCGGACCAGATAATACGGCGTGAGGATTTTTATATTTCCAATCACAGGAGTTTCAGCTGTACGGACTGTCATTCCGCTGATTATGATGTCTTTCCTCATCCGGGAGAGCTGAGGATGGAACTTAAATTCAACTGTCTTGACTGTCATGGCGGTGATGAGACCTATTCCATTTTCAGCTTTGAGATGATAGAGGAAGACTACATGAGAAGCGTGCATTTCAAACTGGAGGATGAGGGTTTCAGCTGCTGGAAATGCCATGATCCGCACACCTACAGGATAAATATGAGGGATAGCAGGAACCTGAAGGAAACGATTCTTTATGATAATAACATCTGTTTATACTGTCATTCCGATTATACCCGCTTCCAGCTTTTGTCGGACCGTGAAGAAGTGAATTTCCTGAAGACGCATGACTGGCTTCCCAACCAGGCATCTCATTTCAGAAGTGTAAGATGTATAGAATGTCATACACAGATAAATGACAGCATCCTTGTTTCACACCTGGTCCTTCCGAAGGACAGGGCAGTGAAACTGTGCAATGAGTGTCATTCAAAAAATTCATTGCTGATGACAACACTCTACAAGTTCCAGTCAAGGGAGAAGCGGAGAGACGGATTTCTGAACGGAATAATAATGAATGAATCCTATGTTATCGGTGCAAACCGCAATGCTTTCCTCGGCACTGTCAGCCAGGCCATCTTTGGCCTTGTAATACTGGCTATTGTTATTCATGTGATTTTCAGGATAAAAACCAGGATAAAGTTAAAAAAAGGATAAAATGTATTTGTATCCGCTGTGGATAAGACTATGGCATGCCTTGAATGCAGTTCTGATAATCATTCTGATTATTACAGGTATCAGTATGCAATATACTGACAAGGACAGCCTGGTGTTCATCATTGATTTTGCTGCCGCTGTAAAATGGCATAACGTAACAGCCATAATACTTGTGATAAGTTATATCTTCTTTGTGATAATGAATATTGTATCAGGGAATGCCAGGTATTACAGGATAAATCGGGAGAATTTGTTTTCAGAGCCCGGCGAGCAGATCAGATACTATGTTTCAGGAATGTTCAGGGGGGAGAAACAGCCCTTTCCGGTTAGTATGGAGAGAAAATTCAATCCCCTTCAAAAACTTACTTATGTCCTGATAATGTATGCCGCACTTCCTCTTGTAATAATTTCGGGCTTTGGCCTTATGTTTCCGGAAATAACCATTGCAAAGCTTTTTGGTGTAAGCGGATTCATACTGACGGATATTTTACATATAACAATGGGATTCCTGATGACGGTCTTCCTGGTAATACACATTTATACCTGTACTCTTGGGGCGAAGCCTTTTTCCCTCTTCAGGGGAATGATTACAGGATATCATGAACCGGATGAGGAATAACCGGACCCTTCCGGTGAGGTTGGAAAAAATTGCATGAAATTTGTATTATTAACTAAAAATAAATTTAAACCATGAAGAAAAACAGAATCATTTTAGCAGCCACAACATTTTTTGTTGCAGGCATGATGCTCATTTCGTTGAACCTGAATGCCCAGGAAAGACAGGCAAAGCCATGGCCCGTGCCTGAAGAATTCAAGAACATGGAGAATCCTGTTGCCGCCGATGCAGCCAGTATCAAGACCGGAGGTGTTATGTACACAAAATATTGTGCATCCTGTCATGGCAAGACCGGACTGGGTGATGGAGTAAAGACCAGGGCCCTTAAGGATTTTGCGGGAGATTTTTCGGGTGCATACTATCAGGATCAGACTGACGGGGAGCATTTTTACAAGACAAAGGTTGGGAGAGGTGAAATGCCCAAGTATGAAGGCAGAATGTCGGATGAGGATATCTGGCATGTTGTCAACTATATGAGAACTTTCAAAAAGTAAGCGGATAGTTTATCAGGATCACTGATAAAAGAGCTGACAATAAAAAATGAGGCTGTCTCAGGTAATAAAGAGACAGCCTCTCGTCATCTTGTTACTATATAGTTGACGACCAGGTTTCTTCAGAATGCAGCGATAGTGTTGTCCAAAAGTTTCTTGATATAGGGATAATTGTGGACGCCCAGACTTGCATCCCTGTAAATCAGCTGGTAATTGATTATAGCACCAAACTGTGCGTTTGTGAGTTCGGGGAATGGTACTGACATTTGTCCGGGATTATTCCAGAAGCCTGCAGGATTAGCCCCCGCATCATAAATATCTATATAACCGTGATAATTGCCGTCTGACGGATCTTTTTGCAGAATATCATGACCGTCGCCGATTGAATTGATTTTGCCTGCAAGTTCCTTCAGCTTAGTGTCAATATAATCCCTGGTTTCTCTAAGCAGCGGATTTGTGGCACTCATTCCGGAATGGCAGTTTGTGGTGTTGCAGCCGGTATAATTACCTGCCGAACTGAAGGAATGACCTCCTGACTGTCCTGAGGGAGAAGCCATATGGCATGATGCACAGGAAGCTCTCGTCACATGTTCGGAATTGGAATAGCCTGATCCGAATTCGATTCCCCCGACACCTGCCGCCATGGCACCGTGAGTCCCGTAATGGACACCTGTCCTGTAACTGACTGCCGACATATTATATGTTGCAGACGGTTCCGTAAT
>JAAYKX010000326.1 GCA_012522155.1 Bacteroidales bacterium | reverse complement strand
CTTCCTCCCACATCGAAGCTCGCCATTGATGTGCCCATGCCAAGTCCCCAGCCGGGATGTTTTTCCGGTATAGTGGGAGCTACGAGTCTGAGACTTCGTTTGCCGGAAATGGATCTTTCCGATGTCAGTCTCATGCCTCCGACTCCTGAATGGCTCCATTTGCTCAAATCCTCCATGTCGCACAGCATTTCTGAAACCAGTACTTTTTTTGTGACTGCGAAAGTTTCATATGATTTGCTGTGATCCAGGGGTAAAGGTCTGTGGATGTATCCGGTATTTTTAATGTCAAAAATCAGCTTCTCGTCTATTTGTGAAGAAACCGTAATAAACGGAAAAGCAATAAGAAATAAAAAAAGCAATTTTCTCATGGTTAGTAAGGATTTAGTTTGTATTAAAAGTAAATCCGAAAGTAGTGAATCTTATTTACAGCATCAAATATTTTATCTCCGGATTCAAAGCCTTCCGGTATCCATTCCCATACCACCTGGCCTGGTCTGATTCCCCGGGATATTTCCGCCGGCTGATTTGGCCCGCTTTACGGTCCGGTAGTGTTTGTAGTATCCTGATGATAAAAACACCTGGTGCTCCCGGCAGTATTTATAATTATTTGATCCTGCATTTAATCAGCCGGTGAATTGCAGCCGCGGAACACAGTTTTATTGATTTTTACTGAACTGCAATAATATGAATAAATATTATAAGGAATATTTCCGGATAATTTTCATATCTTCATGCCTCCATATAGATTTAGATCCATCGTTCAACAGCAGTTGAAATGTAAAACTAAAATTGGCAACTATGGGATAATCCTTCATCTGGCAGTTTAATGCTCACAGAGCATGTTTGCCTTTTAAGTTATCTGAATTTAAAACTCTAAAACTATTATTTATGAAAAAAATTACCGGAATAATCCTTATTCTTATTTTTAATTTTGGTTTTTTATCCGCTCAGGTGGATGAAAAACTTAGGGAAGATATCCGTAATACCGGATATGTGCACAGTCCGCTGCCTTTGGATTACAGCAAGTCGTTTGAAACATTCGGACTGAAAAAGAAAGTTCTTTCATCCGATGTTCTCTGTGATATGGAAAGTATGAGCAAGTGGACACACAGGGGGATCGGAAAGATCTACCGGACCAGTGATCGCAGCAAGGACGGAAAACACAGTCTCAGACTGGCAGCGCCAACCACAGTATCGGAGTTTCTGGGCTGGGGACTGGGCTTCGGTACCTGTCTTGCAGACTATGATGTGGGAGGAGAAAACTGGGAGAAATACAACCGGCTTCATTTTTATATTTACCCCGACTGTGAAGGAGCCCGGAGTATTTATCTGAATCTTTATGTTGAAAACGACGGAAAGATAAAAGTGCCGGACAGGTACGGAAGAGAAGGCTATCATGAAATAAACCTTGTCAATGGTCAGTGGAACGAATGTTTCGTGGAAATGACCGAACTGCCCCGTGATAAAGTAACGAAGATCTCCTTTGCGATAGAGGTCTTCGGGAGAGAACGTACCATGGGTGACTCTCTCAAATTCGACGTGGACAATGTGAAACTGGAGGTCATAGAAGATCCTGAAGTTGTAAGCGGGTGGATGCCTGCAGAAAACAGGATTATATTTTCCACCACCGGTTATGGCAGGGACAGTGAAAAAACTGCCATAGTGAGAGTAAAAAACCATGACGGAAAATTTCAGCTGATTGACCACAGTTCTTACCAGGTGGTATATGAGGGTAATATCACTCCTGTTAAAACAGCTATCGGCAATTTCGAGACAATAGATTTTTCCGGCTTTAACAGGGAAGGAAGATATATTATCAAGGCAGGTGATGTTACGACGATGCCTTTTTATATTCACCGGAATATCTGGGAAGACTCTGCCTGGCGTGTTTTGAATTTTATGTTTGTGGAACGCTGCGGTTATCCGGTTCCCGAGAAACATGGAGTATGCCATACAGACCTTAACGGTGAACACAACGGAAAAATGTTTGCAGTAAATGGCGGATGGCATGATGCTGCCGACATGTCACAGCAGACCCTGCAGACCGGAGAGATTGCTTTTGCAATATTTGAAATGGCAAACCGGGCCAGGGAAAAAGGAAATACGGATCTTTACCTGCGGCTGATGGAAGAAGCGCAGTGGGGACTTGACTATATTCTGAAAACCCGCTTTGGTGATGGATACCGTGTCCAGACCTGGGGTACCAATTTGTGGACAGACGGTTTTATCGGTACTTTTGACGATGAGGGCCGCCGGCGTGTAAGAGTTCATAACCGCGCCTTTGAAAATTTCCTTTTTGCAGGAATAGAAGCCTATGCTTCCATGACCATAGAAAAGGACGTGATGCTGAAAAAGCATCTTGAAAAAGTTGCAGAGGAAGATTTTCAGTTTGCCATGGAGCGTTTCAACGAAATGGGTTTTGATGAACTTTTGGGTGCAGGCGGAGGAGGAGATCATGCAGCTATGGCTTCACGCAGTCAGTACAGTGCCAATATTTCATTTGCCGCCAGTTTGCTTTACAAACTCACGGGAAAGAAATATTATGCTGACATTGCTGCCGAACAGATTAAATACACCATTCAGTGCCAGCGGACCGAAGCCTTGAAAGACAAGGATAAACTGAGAGGATTTTTCTACCGCGACCTTACCAGGAAATCAATAGTACATTATACCCATCAGTCGCGTGATAATGTTTACATGCAGGCCCTGACGGCATTGTGTGAAACCCAGCCGGACCATCCCGATTACGGGGCATGGGCCAATTCCATAGCATTGTACGGTGAATATCTGAAAAAAATCATGAAATATGTACAGCCTTACGGTATGCTGCCGAGCGGGGTTTATCACAAGGATGAAATAAAGGATTCCGTTAATTTTTATCAGATACAGGTTGGTATTAGAAGTGGTGGTGCAAAAGATTTCAGGGAACAGCTTGAAAACGGTGTTAAGCTTGATAAGGATCATTATCTGCGGGTATTTCCTGTCTGGTATTCGTTCAAGGGAAATGCTGCTGTTCACCTGGCAACCGGTAAGAATGCTGCTCTTTGCGGAAAATTCCTGAATGACAAGGAGCTGCTTAATATTGCAGAACAACAGTTATTCTGGATAGTAGGTAAAAATCCCTTCGGACAGTCTCTGATCTGGGGTGAAGGAAGCAACTATGCCCAGCAATACACTGCACTGCCGGGTGAAACTGTTGGTGAGATCCCTGTTGGAATGCAGTCCAGGTTCAATGAAGATGTACCCTACTGGCCAAACTTCAATACAGCTGTGTATAAGGAAGTCTGGGGATCTTCAGCCGGCAAATGGTTTTCGCTGATATCAGAATTCTGAAATTATTAACCAGCGAAATACGAGAAAGCGTGAACAATACATTAAAAGCTGAATTTACCCAACGGGATGCCGGGATTGATCTTCTGCGGGCACTCACCATGTTCGTGATGATCTTCGTCAATGATTTCTGGAAAATACATGATGTTCCCCACTGGCTGGAACATGCTGCCTTCGGAGAAGATTTCATGGGACTTGCAGATGTGGTTTTCCCGGCCTTCCTGTTTGTTGTGGGGATGTCTATACCTTTTGCCATCGAAAGACGGTACAGCAGGGGATACTCGGCAGAGTCCACCATCGGGCATATTTTTACCCGAACGTTCGCACTCCTGGTGATGGGTGCATTTATTACCAATTCAGAAGCCCGTCTGTCACCCGATGTGAGCTATAAAATCGGGGTTTACTGGATACTGATGGTTACTGCCTTTATCTTTGTCTGGAACAATTATCCGCGTACAGAGAATAAAAGGCTGAAAATCCTTTTTTCCATCCTTAAAACAGCAGGTGTAATAATACTGTTCTACCTGGCCATTACTTTCAGGAATCCCAAAGGAGGCGTCTTTGGTGCCCATTGGGGAATACTTGGCTCGATAGGCTGGACATATCTCCTGTGTGGCCTGATCTATGTTTTTACCCGTGACAGGCTGAAATATCTCATTCCTGTCTGGATAGCATTTGTGCTTATCTGCATTCTGGGCACCCGTATGAATGAAGCATGGGGGGGAACAGCCATTCTGCAGCTTCCACGCCCGAATTTCTACAACGATTTTCTCAATATCCTGCATATAGGCAACGGAGCATTGGCAGCATTCACAATGGGTGGTGTGATTTTTTCACTGATCAACGCAAAATATCTCAACCGGGATAATAAGAAAAAGGTTATTTATATAAGTATAGCGCTTGTTCTTTTCTTCCTGGCAGGTTTTATTTCGCGAAAATTCTGGATTTTATCAAAGATAAGCGCTACGCCGCCGTGGATTTTTTATGTTACGGGTATTGTCATTGTTGTCTATACACTGCTGAAATGGCTTTCCGATATCGGCAAGGCAGGCTGGCTGAACATTATCAAACCGGCCGGAACAGCAACACTGACATGTTACCTGGTTCCGTATGTTTCATACGGACTGGCTGACCTGACAGGAATTGTGCTTCCCGACTGGTTCACACACGGCTTCATGGGACTTGTTAACTGTTTCTGCTTTGCCCTTGTGATTGTCGGAGTCACCTGGCTGCTTGAGAAAATCAATATTAAACTGAAGATCTGATTATAAAAATTGATAATTATTAAACTAAAGTAAAGATGAGATTATTTAAACTTTTTGCAATTGCCTTTGCTGTTGCAGTTCTGACAGCCTGTACCGGAACAAAAAAGACTCAGGAGAAAGAATATCCGATGTTCTGGAGCTGGCTCGACTATCGTCCCGGGATGAATATGGATTCAGTATGTACAATAATGAAGGAAACAGGCCTTGACGGCCTTATCCTTAATGCCCCGACACCGGACGATTACAGGGTTGCTATTCCTGTTGTAAACAAGTATGGCATAAAGGTATATGCCTGGTTATGGACCATGAATCTTGAACATGACCGTGACGAAATAGTAAAAGAACATCCGGAATGGCTCAGTGTGAACCGAAAGGGTGAAAGTCTTGCAGATACCAGGGCGTATGTTGATTATTACAAATTCATGTGTCCTGCACTGCCGGAAGTCCGTGATCATATCATGCAGAAAATCAGGGCGTACTGTGAGGTTGATGGTCTTGATGGTATTGCTATCGATTATCACCGTTTCGTTGATGTTATTCTTCCCACAACATTATGGCCCCGCTATGGAATAGTGCAGGACAGGGAATATCCTGAATGGGATTTTGGATATCATCCGGAAATGATCAGGATATTCAGTGAAAAGCATGGTTATAATCCGTTGGATCTGGATGATCCGTCAGCTGATGAAAAATGGCAGCAGTTCCGCTGCGATCAGATTACGGAGGTAGCAAACGAAATTGCAGAAATAGTACATTCCTATGGCAAGGTTATGGCAGCATCGCCTTTTCCGACTCCTGCCATGTCACGTAAAATGGTCCGCCAGGACTGGGGTAAGTGGAATCTCGACATTGTATTCCCTATGGTATACCATACTTTCTATACCGGTGATGTTGGCTTTATTGAAGATTGTACCATAGATAACGTGAAGCAGAAAAATCCCATGACCACCCTGTATTGTGGTATGACTGCAAGTAATGGTCCGGAAATGTTCAAATGTATGGATGCAGCCCTTAACAATGGGGCAGAAGGTATTGCCATCTTTACAGTCGGCAGTCTGCGCTCCCCGGAGGTTCGTGCCCGTTTTAAAGAGTATGCTGACAGTGTCAGGACTTTACGTGCGGAAACGAAAATAAATCCTGCGGCAACGGGACGTACTGAGCCAAACAGGAATCCCTTTGACAACAAGAACATCATGAATGGTGTGGATATGCGAATGAAAGCCTATTTAAGTCTGGCCAAAGCCTCAAAAAGCGCAAAGCTGAGGCAATATGAACGCAGTGAAGTGGAGAGGATCGCAGAAAATGCCATGCAGGTAAATACTCCCGAAGAATATATTAACCGCCTTACACGACCCATGTTCCCGGGAATGCCAACACGGCCGGAGGCAGGTATAATTGCTGACTTTTTCAGGGAAGATATGACTCAGGATCTGAATACCGGGGAATACAAGCTGGTTGATGAATATGACATCACAAGTGTATATGAGGTAACCGATGCAAACAGCCTGGTGACATTCACGGTCAGATTTTACCTGTATGGGGGAATCCTTTCAGGCTGGAGTGTGGAGCCTGTCAAGGAATCCTACGAAAAGTACCGTGCGGGAATTTGATTTGTAAAATATATTTTCTCTATATCCCGGGCAGTAATATAATTTTTGCGGAACCTGAAGACATCAGATTTCCAAAAACTAAACAATAATGCCCGGGATATTTCGTTGACTCAACTAAGTTATTGTCTGAAAGAAAACTGTTTAATCAAATCATATTATTATGAGAACTGTTAAATGCACTTTTCTGCTTCTTTCCGCAGTGTTGATATTCTCTTGTTCAAAAGAGAAAGAATCTGACCAGGATTTTACTCCCGTCACCGGAGAATGGATCGACATTTTTGACAGTAATGCCGAGTGGAGGGAATCTCCCAGGCTCGGTGCCTTATGCACGGTTACTGATGAAATTGTGAATATGGAAACGGTTGCCAATGGTACAGTGCACTTCTATCTTAGGAAGACCAGGCTGAAGAAGACTGAATATTTCCATCTGCCCGCTGACCTAAGTACGACTAACAGTGCAAGGCTGGATGAGCTGAATTCTGAAGGATATGTCTTAAAATTTGACGAGTTGCCCGAAAATGACGTCAGGGTGGTAACCATGTTTGTAAGGGGACTGGTCATTCCGGAAGGCAAAAAGGCTCCTGAGGGTCTTGATATGGATGATTACGAGGACGTGGCCGATTTTTTCGAGATCATAGACTGATATAATTTCGCGGGACAGTATCAAGGGGCCGTCAGCCGGGGTTTCCGCTGAATCCCCGGCTGGCATATCAGGGATGTTAATAGTTCCCGGTTTTACGGATTTGTCAGGTTAATTACTATACCTGGCAGTTCTGGGATCACTAATAACACCTTTCCAGTTAAGGCCGAAACCAAAATCATATTTGTTTCCTTCGCTGTCTGTATGGCATTTCATATCACGGGGTACATCCTCGTGCTGTTCCTCAACCGTTTTCATGTCTGCCGGCATCTGAAAGGGAAGCAGTCCGGCAGGTTCGTTCATTCCTGTCACAATATCCAGCAAAGCCTGATCCTGAACTCCAAAATGAATCAGAATGGCTGAAGCACTTTTTTCAATTTCTGAAAATACCATGGGGTTTGATACATTGATAATGGCTATAACAGGTTTGCTTCCCATTTTGGTCCTGGTCTCGTTAACCAGGTGCATGTCGTGGAAATTGCCTGCTGTAACTGTCTTTCCCCTGTAGGAACGGTTCGTGAAGGTTTCATACGGACTGCCGCCGGCAATGCTTGTAGCCCGGGCATGGTCAGCCTTGTATCTGGAATACTGAAGCGGAATAGGAACATAGCCATTGCCATTTGCTTTCAGGTCTTCTGTGCTGTAGCCTGTACCTCCTTCGGGACTGGTTATTGAAACGAGGGCAAAATCAGCACCGGATGGTTCATTGACAATCTCAAAATAGTTTGAAACAATTTTCAGGTTCAGCGGATCTGTCCATTTCTCCGGAGTTGTCTGTCCGAACCAGTTACGGCCTGCAGGTATATATTTTTGCGGAATGAATACTTTCAGATGCTTTTTAAGGGGGAGGGTGTTTCCAGTATTTTTCAGCATTACAACTGATTTCAGCTGGGCTTCAAAACCGGCTTTCATAAATTCAGGACTTCCTACAATGCTTTTTGATTTTTGCGTGTCGAGATAGGGATTTTCAAACAGGCCCGGCCTGAAGATATTTCTAAGAAGCCTTACGGCGGATTCTTCGAAACGCTTTCTCATAAATTCTTCTCCGTTTTCCTTTACTCCCATATTATAAGCTTCAATTACGGGACCTTTTGCATTGTTTCCGCCAAACTGGTCAAGGCCTGCCATAATTATCCTGTAATGACGTTCTGCTTCTGTCAGCTTTTCGGCTCCCCAGGGTTTGCCTTCAAATTTGTCAATGCCGGTCACGTTTCCGGTCACACCCCAGTCGGTACAGATCACTCCGTCATACTTATACACCCCTCTCAAAAGATCATTGACCAGGTATTTGCTGTAAGCGTTCCCGACATTTTCGCCGTATACGGTATCCAGGTTATAGGATATTGTATAATAAGGCATAACAGCAGAGGCCATGGAGGTCGGTCCTTCCAGTTTAAATGCTCCTTCAGTGAAAGGAATCAGATGATCCCCCAGATTGTTTCCGGGATAAACGGCGTATGATCCGTATCCGAAATGGCCGTCTCTGCCGCCTTCTTCAGGACCGCCCCCGGGCCAGTGTTTTACCATTGCATTTACACTTTGGTAACCCCAGCCGCCTGAAATTTCATCCCTTCCCGAAGATGTCTGAAATCCGTCAACATAAGCCCGTGACATATCTGCGGCAAGGCCCGGATCTTCTCCCATTGTACCTTCGAAGCGGCTCCATCTCGGCTCGGTTGCCAGATCAATCTGGGGAGAAAGGGCTGTTGCAATACCAAGTGCCCTGTATTCTGCCGATGCAATCTCACCGAATTTCCTTATGACGGAAGGATCAAATGTAGCTGCCAGACCCAGCATTCCCGGCCACATGGATATTTTACCCCCGGCACCCGCGTTATATTCAGCATTGGGATCGCTTCCATGCCTCGGGTCGGAACTTATATTCACAGGAATTCCGAATGCAATACCTTCCACAAATGACTGGGCATTGTTGTTCCAGGCTGCCGCTGCTTCGGGACTCTCAACAGATGTGATCAGAACATGCCTGACATTGTCGTCTGACAGAAAATTTTTTTGCTGGTCAGACAAATCCCCCGGAGCGGCATCACTTTCTGCAAAAGGTTTTCCTCCGTAAGTTCCGCCTCCCATCGGGCCGCGTCCTGCTGAAGGTATAGACTGATGACTGCTGTACAGCATCAGACCCGCAATCTGTTCCACGGATAAGCGGGAGGCCAGATCGCGTGCACGGTCATCAATGGGAAGCCTCCAGTCTTCATAGATGTCAAGTTTTCCGTTTCTGTTCAGATCCTTGAAAGCCAGCCCGTCTGCTGTAATGATCTTTACTCCGGATGAAGGGGAATAGCCGAGAGTCACACCTCCCTTGTTATGTATAAGAGTATGGGAATCCATTTTCTCCTCACTCCATTTCCGGGCACAGCCTTCTGTAAGTGCTATCAGAAGGATTGCCGCAGCCGTAATAAAAAAGCATTTTTTGATTGTCTTCATGGCTTTTTGTTTAACTGGTTTAGCAAAATAAGAATATTTTTGACTTGTTTCTGACTGATTTTTAGAGACATGCTTACAGACTATAAGATTGTTTCCGAACAGATCCAGATATATGCATCCGCTTATTCAGCTTCCCTGCCCTGATCCGGCATCTTTATTATTTGTTTTGCAAGTCACAGGTTTTTAGCAATATCAAATATCCATATATTTAATGCAATATAAAAATTGTGGCAATCAAACTTTCATGATGCAAAGACCGTTCCCGGGCTGAACAAACCAGGTAAGCTGAATCTTATAACCCGGGGAAAGTGTTTTCTGTTTTCCCGCAAATGGAATTCCGGGAGTCCGTGGCGGATAATCTGTTCAGGGCTGTATGACTGAAATATGCTAAATATCATAATAAATTTTCGTCAATTAAATAGGATATACAGACCTTAAAGTCTATATATAGTATATTTTTGATGCAATTATAACTCGGTACTTTTCATCAGATGAATGAAAAGAAGTTTTTAATCTTCATTTAATTAATTATGAAAAAAATTTTTCCACTATTGATTGTTGTTTGGTTTTTACCCGGACAACTAAATGCTCAGGACGCAGTTTTTTCCAAAGGAGACAAAGTCCTTAACCTTGGCCTGGGCCTTGGTAACTCCCTTTACCAGGGGCGGTATTACACTGGTCAGGTTCCTCCATTATCGGCATCCCTTGAATTTGGGATCGCAGATAATATTATTGATGAGAAAGGTCTGATTGGCCTTGGTCCTTATCTGGGTTACACGTCGTACAAATATCAGGTTCAGGACTGGGGATGGAAATATTCCAATTTTGTTCTGGGAGCCAAGGGAAATTTCCACTATCAGTTTGTTGATAAGCTGGATACCTATGCAGGAATTTTATTGGGATACAATGTGGCATCTTCCAGGGAATTTGGAGTAATAACTTCCGGTTATGATTATTCATATTCAGCCGGCGGACTGATATATGGAGGATTTATTGGTGCAAGATATTATTTCAGGGACAGTTTTGGTGTAATGGCCGAGGCCGGTTATGGTCTTACCTATCTCACATTGGGAATCTCATTGAAATTGTAGCACCGGTTAATCAGGGTAAACATGTTCAGGACTGACAGTCAATGGCAGTCAGCATTATGTCATCTTTCCCGGCAGGGTTTTCCCTGCCTGCCTGGACTTGTCACCCAGGTATCCGCTGTGATGTCGTTTTGCATATTCACCTGCAGTAAAGCTGATTTTTTCCATCATTAAAACAACGAGGATATCACCTATAACCGTCATTACTGTTGTAGATGTTGTCGGAGTAAGATCCAGGGGACAGACTTCCCCCGGATTTCCTGTCAGGATGATGGATTCAAGCTTTTCGCGGAATGACGGATTCCTGTTGCCGGTTATTGCAATGACCGGTATTGACGGATATAACAATTTTGAAAGGTCAATCAGTTCTATTACCTCTCTTGTTTTTCCTGAATTTGAAATCACAAGGAGAATGTCATTTTCCTGGAGTATTCCAAGATCTCCATGCTGAGCTTCACTGGGGTGAAGGAACACGGCAGGTGTACCGGTACTGCAGAATGTTGTTGCAATATTCTCAGCAACCAGTCCTACCTTGCCCATTCCGCTGACAACCAGTTTTCCTTTCAGTATATGGACATGATGATGGATGAGATCAATCATTCCGGCAAAATCATTTGACAAGGGTATATTTCTGACTGCGTCAGCCTCCTTTTCAAGAATTTTCTCAATTTTTAATTTCATTTGAATAAATTATTTCCAATGGTCCCGGCAGGGTCTGCAAATTATGAAAGATTGACTTTACCCGGTTTTGGCTGTGTCTGTAATCAGAATCAGTCATTCTTGCTTCATAACCTGTTCATTGCATTTCTAATTGTAATAAGCTGTTTGAGAATGTTTTCCATTTCGTCAAGTTTCAGCATATTTTCTCCGTCAGACTTTGCTGAGGCAGGACTGGGATGTGTTTCAATGAATATGCCGTCTGCTCCGGCAGCAATTGCAGCCCTGCCAATTACTTCTATCATTCCGGGATTACCTCCGCTGACTCCTGACGGTTGGTTTGGCTGCTGAAGGGAGTGTGTGATATCAACAATTACAGGCAGCTTGTTTTTTTTCATTTCAGGTATGTTTCGGAAATCCACAACCAGATCCTGGTAGCCAAAAGTTGTTCCTCTTTCTGTGAGCATTACATTTCTGTTACCTGCATCATATACTTTTTTGACAGCAAACTGCATTGAGTTTCCTGAAAGAAACTGTCCTTTTTTGACATTTATCCATTTGCCTGTAAGGGCTGCCGCTTCCAGAAGATCTGTCTGGCGGCAAAGGAATGCCGGTATCTGCAAAACGTCCGCATACCGGGCAGCAATTTCAGCTTCGTCCGGATTATGTATATCGGTAATGACGGGAACTGAATATTTGTTACCGGTATTTTTCAGTATTTCCAAAGCTTTGATATCTCCGATACCTTTGAACGAATCTCCCCTTGATCTGTTGGCTTTACGGTAAGATGCCTTTAAGATAAGTGGAATATGATATTTGTCAGATAACCGGACCAGCTGTCCTGCTACAGTATCAAGCAGATCTTCTGACTCCACCACACAGGGACCAGCAATCAGCAGGAAGGCATTTTCACTGCCGGTATATTTCAGCTTCGGTATTTCCGGAATTATGACTTTCATTATATATATATTCT
>JAAYKX010000041.1 GCA_012522155.1 Bacteroidales bacterium | reverse complement strand
TCCTACCTGGTGGATGCCAGCCTGATGGCAAACATAAGTGCACCGGTCGAAATCCATTCGGATGCGGAGAACCTGCCGGATGATATATCCTTCGATGATTCCAGGTTTGATAATACCCGCAAGGTGGCTGATTACCTGCTTAAAACCGGAAATAAAGGCCTGGGACTCGACATTGGACTGGAATATATTCTTTCCGACAGGTTCCGGCTGTCGGCTTCAGTGACAGACCTGGGATATATCCGCTGGAAAAGGGATCTTACAAATTTACAGTCTGAAAATCAGTTTGTCCTCAGTGCTGTCAGTTTTCAGGATATTTATGACGGCAGCATTGATTTCGGGGAGCTCGGACAGGAAATTTTTGATTCACTTCAGAAAGCCTTTACCGTTACAAGCACTGCAATACCTTACAAAACAAATATTCCGGCAGGACTGATACTCGGGGCCGGCTACAGTCCTACCGGCAGTCTTACACTGGGTCTTCTTTCACATACCAGGTTTGACGGGAACAGCTTCCGTGAAACTTTTACTGTCTCGGCCAACCTGAATATCGGGAATGCATTGTCAACAAGCCTTGCCTATACGGCAGCCAGTCACAGCTATGACAACCTGGGCTTAGGCCTGGCATTCCGGCTGGGCATATTTCAGCTATATGCCCTTGCAGACAGGATCCCGCTCAGATGGAATAAATTTACAGCCGGTGATGACAGTATTCCGGTTCCGGAATATCTTAGTACCTTGCATGCGCGGGCGGGAGTGAATCTCGTATTTGGAAACAGGGAAAAAAGAAAGAATGACAAACCCATGATAATGACTCAATAATAATTAAACTACAATGGTACTTTTACTGCGTGTTTTTCTGATAGGCCTGATTGTGTATTTGCTTGTCAGACCCTTTATTGCGTTCAGAAGGGTAGTGAATGAACAGGACAGGGTTGATCACAGGTCCGGAAAGGACAAGAAAATCTCAAAGGATACGGGTGAATATATAGAATATGAGGAGATAAAGGATTAATCCTCGCTTTTTTGCGGGCTGAGCAGGTGCCTTGCCATTGAATTTGCAAAAATAAACTCATTCAGTAATTCATTACCGGAGCGGAGGACTTCATCCTTGTTGCCTTCCCAGCATATATATCCGTCATTGATGAATACTATGTTTTCACCTATCTCGATCACCGAGTTCATGTCATGAGTATTTATGATTGTGGTCATGGAATATTCCTCGGTTAACTCCCTGATAAGTGCATCTATCATAATGGCTGTGATAGGATCAAGACCTGAATTGGGTTCATCGCAGAACAGGAAACGGGGATTGAGGGCAATTGCCCTGGCTATTGCCACCCTTTTTTTCATTCCGCCCGACAGCTCCGAGGGAAAGAGTTTGTTTGCATTTACAATACCCACGCGGTTCAGGCAGAAATTAACCCTGTCAATTTTTTCTTCCGGCGTCTGACCGGTAAACATGTCAAGAGGGAATTTCACATTCTGTTCAACCGTGAGGGAATCAAAGAGTGCGCTTCCCTGGAAAAGCATTCCCATTTCCTTGCGGATCTCCTTTTTTGAATTGAAGTCAAGTTTATTGAAAAGGATGTCTCCGAACCAAACTTCCCCCTTGTCAGGTTCATGCAGCCCGGCAATGGATTTAAGAAGAACTGTCTTTCCCGAACCGCTTTTGCCGATAATAAGATTGGTTTTGCCGCTTTCGAATGACACGTTGATGTCGTGAAGCACAACCTTTCCGCTGAATGCCTTCTCCAGGCCTGTTATCCTTATCATGACAGCATCGTTTGAGTCAGAATGACATTGAAAAGCAGTATGAGAACACTGCTGAATACAACCGCCCTGGTGCTTGCACGGCCTACTTCCAGGGATCCTCCCTCCACAAAATAGCCCTGGAAGGAAGAAATACTTGTTATTATAAAGGCAAAAATCAGTGTCTTGATGATCGCATAAGTCACGTAGTATGGAATGAATGCATATTGTATCCCGTAGATAAAATCTTCGGATGTTATTACACCGGCTGTGGATCCCGCCAGCCAGCCTCCGAGTGTTCCCACCACAATACTCAGGAGCGTGAGGACCGGGTTGAAAAGAAGCGTTGCAATAATTTTGGGAAGTATCAGGTAGGATGCTGAATTGACTCCCATCATCTCCAGGGCGTCAATCTGTTCTGTTACCCTCATTGTACCGATCTCCGAGGCAATACTTGATCCAACCTTCCCGGCAAGTATCAGTCCGCTTACCGTGGACGAGAATTCAAGCAGAAGCATGTCGCGGCAGGTAAGTCCGATAAGATATGTCGGATAAATGGGATTCTCCGTGTTATAGGCTGTCTGAAGGACAATGACCGCTCCCATGAAAAAGGAGATTATTGAAATTATTCCAACGGAATTAAATCCGAGATTATGGAGTTCAAACAGGGTTTGCCTGAAATAAACAGAAGGTTTTTCGGGCCTTGAAAACACTTTTTTTAGCAAAAGAAAATATTTGCCCGTCTGTGAAAGAAATCTAAACATGTACCGGTGTATTTTAGACAGCTTAAAAATACAACTTTTTGCCGGATTTTTGCCATGAGCAACATTAATCAGGCGGGAAGGATTTTTTTAATTATATATTTGCAGCAAATTATCAGAAGAAAGGATCAATGATGGAAGACAGGTATGTTATTATTATGGCCGGAGGTGTGGGGGCAAGGTTCTGGCCCCTGAGCAGGCAGCAGAAGCCGAAGCAGTTCCTTGATATCCTTGGAACGGGCGAGACTCTTATACAGCAGACATACAGGCGTTTCAGAGACTGCTGTGCGGAGAAAAACATCTTTATAGTAACAAGCGATGAACATAAGGATGCTGTTGTTGAACAACTTGGTATTGATCCTTCACAGGTTCTGGCGGAGCCCCTGAGGCGAAACACTGCTCCATGCCTTGCTTACGGCACGTTCAGGATACTGAAGGAAAATCCGGATGCCGTGGTTGCGGTGACACCTGCCGATCATCTTATTCTGAAGGAGGAGGAATTTTCCAGGGTTATTAGGGAAAGTATGGATTTTGCTGAGGGAAACGATGTGTTGCTCACTCTTGGAATAAAGCCCAACCGTCCCGAGACAGGCTACGGATATATACAGGCTGATATCAAGAAGCCGGTTGAAGGTTATGAAAATCTTCTCAAGGTAAAGACTTTTACTGAAAAACCAAATATTGATCTGGCCAGGAAATTTCTGCAAAGCGGCGATTTTTACTGGAATTCCGGGATTTTTATCTGGAATGTAAAAGCGATACTTAATGCTTTTGAAAAGCATCTGCCGGATATGTATTCGGCTTTCAACGAAGGCAGGGACCTGTTTGGCACGGTAGAGGAAACAGGTTTTATAGGCAGCACCTATACCGAGTGCAAAAGTATTTCGATTGACTACGGGATAAGGGAAAAGGCGGATAATGTTTATGTGAGATGCACGGAAATAGGCTGGTCCGATCTGGGAACATGGAGTTCCTTGTATGAACATTCGACAAATGATATGAAAAGCAACACCATCATCAGCGGAAATGTCTTTTCATATGAAAATGCCGGCAATATTATAAGTATTCCCGAGGGAAGGGTGGCAGTAATCCAGGGAATGAGGGATTATATCGTGGTTGAGACCGATGATGTTCTGCTGATCGTAAAAAAGGAAGAAGAGCAGAACATCAGGAATTACCTTGAGGATGTCAGGAAGGAAACGGGTGAACAGTTTATGTGATTCTGAATCAGAATTCCCACAAATCGTGTTCAAGGTCGAATAATTCCTGCTTCAGGCGGTCGGCTTCGAAAAGGGCTGCCTTCCCCACCAGGTAATCACTTACCATTCTGTCGTTAAAGACATTTGATTCTCCAAATATTATACTTCCGAATCTCCTTTGCATGAAAATATCATCAAAGGATAATCTCTGGGCATCGTTATTACTGACAAATGCCTCTTTCCTGGCCAGGATATCCCTGACCTCGTCAAACCTGATCCAGAACAGGGCCTTGCGGAGCGACCTGCCCAGATCGGCATCATAACCCATGTAATAGGGGCATATGGCAATTATTCTGACATCCAGCTTACCCAGTTTCTTGTCGAAATACCATTCCTCGTATACCAGAAGCTGTTTTATCTCTTCAGGCTTTGCCTGCTCGGTAATTGTCGAGTCACGGGTGTTGCCTGCAGCATCAATCTGTATCTGCTGGATCCGGGTCTCGGCACCCATCTGGGTCTCAATCTCCTGGTATGTTGTCGGCACATTTATGTCAATTGCTGAATAAGCTGTTATGTTTCCTTTCTTGATTTCATCAAGGATGACGCTGATAAAGCTCATTCTGCCGTCAAGCGTCGGAGTTGTGGGATAATACAGCGGCTGATTGATCCTTTCGCGAAGGTCGATCAGGCGGTAATACCTTTTTGACCATATGGCATCAGCTTCCCTGAGATGAGGATATTCAATCTTTTGGGCTTCAGAAATTGATTTCCTGTATATGTCGCCGAATGATTGCTGGCCTGTGGCTGTTGCTGCAAAAGCCAGAATTAATATTCCAAAACATATTTTCCTTCTCATAATATTGGTCTTTACTAGTCAATTTTAAACAACATGGGTGACAGGTCAACAGTCCTGTTGTCAGGCCCTACGGCCTTTATATCCTTAATAGTCAAATATTTTCCTCTTGTCAGGCGGCCCAGGAGTTCCTTCTGTCTGGCTGTGAGCGAACTGCCTGAACTGGGTTCCTCAAAGTCACCCAGCCTGTCGGTATACAGCATTGAAAAGCCGGTTATTTTATACTGGAGGTCAAAGTCAAAGTCGGGAAGCAGTGCAAATACCCCCTGCTGGGCCATGGCAGTGTTACGCGATATTGTTCCGCCATTTTGTCCTGCAAAGCGTGCTTCAGGTTTCGGAATTGTTTTCACCCTGAATTCAATGGGTGAATATGAAGTGGTTTTGCCACCGGCATCTGTAGCTGAGACAATTACCTGTACATTCTGTCCTGCTTTTGAAGGTCTTACTGCCCAGTTACCCCGAAAATATTCACCTCCGGTCCTTCGTACTCTTTCAGAAGTGAAATTACCGTTTACCACTCTGATCTTCACATTGTCGGGGCTGACTCCCGGAACCGATACGTCTATGGGATTTGCGATACCCAGATACATGACGTTCATGGCAGTGGGTGACACTACCACATTCGGTACGCCAACCGAGTAGGATGACCTGAAGGGATAACTTATTTCCTCGCCCGTGGGGGCTTTCATCTTTATAACACCTCCCCATGGTTTTGCGCCGGTTGTTGTGGGTCTGACAGTATAGATGCCCTTGCCCGAATCGTCTACCGGTATTTCCTGGTCGCCTACCATAATTGTAGGTTTCTGGGTTGTGTCTATTGCCGAGATAAAGACTTTTGCAGAGTAATTACTGCCGAGGGTCACATAGTTTGCATCAGGGATGACAACAGCTTCGAGCTTGTTGAATTTGAATGAAGCAGCATCAATCAAGGTGTACAGAGTATTAAGAACTTCTGTCTCGGCATTCCTGACGTCAACCTGCATCTTTGAGAGAACAGTGATAACCGCAACCAGCGGAAGGTTGTGGAATGTAAGGTTCTCCCACCTTTCCGGTTGTCCGCTGGGATCCCTGCCGTCATCGGTGTTGAGACTCTTGCGCAGAGCTTCTTCGGCAGAAGGGTTTCTTCCTTCAAGTGTTTCAATAAGGAATTCGCGAAAATCAACCAGCATTGTTTTAAGGGCAAAAGCCTTTCCGTTTTCATGAGCCCCTATCAGAATCTGGGAGGGGACATTATTTTCGTCAATCTTTTTGACTTCATCAATTATAACTTCATTTCCTCTTACGGCAGGAGTGTTCTCATCTCTCTCGGCTACCTTGATAATCTCTATCTTAAGCCCCTGCATATAATTGAATATTTCATCAGCCCTTTACTTTACCTCGTATGCCGCTTTCCGGTACTCTCCTGCCTTGGCCGGATTTTCTGCTGCTGCCCTGTCAAACTCCTTGTAGATGAGGTCATTCTTTGCAGCATAGTTGGCAATGGTAAGAGTCAGGCTGTTATCTACCTTTTTAAAAGCTTCCACGGCTTCCTTAGATACGTTAAGTGCAAGCATGGCGGTAAGCACCAGGTACAGCATACCGATCATTTTCTGCCGCGGGGATAACTTTTCGTGAGCCATTTTATGGGAGATTGGTTAACTAAAACAGATAATTGTATTATTTAACATTCATTGCGGCAAGCATATTTCCGTATACATTATTGAGAGCCGACAGGTTTTCGTTGAGTTTTGCAACCTGATCACGATATCTCTTTGTATCATCCGAAGATTCCGTAAGATTTTTCATCAGATCCTGCAGTCCCTGATAAAGTGATTCAGATTCCTTCATATGATCATCAGCTCCTTTTTTCTGAAGTTCATATACGGTGTTCAGTGCAGCCAGATTCTTGTTCAGCACCTCCAGCTGCTGCTGGTAGGATTTGCCGCCGGCCTGCATCTCTGCAATGGTCTCGGCTATTGTATTATAGCTTGATCCCGTGGCACTGACTGCCTGGGTTGCCTCCTGGTATGAATGTGTGAGCCTGGAAAGAGCATCATTTGCATTGTTCATGGTATTCATGTACTTGTTTGATGCTTCCGCTATATCGCTCATGGCGCTTATATTTGAGGTTGCATCACCAAGCTTCTGCATTCCGGCACCCAGTTTCTGGAAAAGTTCCGGTGTTATTTCGGCCTTATCAAGCATTTCATCGAATTTTGC
>JAAYKX010000325.1 GCA_012522155.1 Bacteroidales bacterium | reverse complement strand
GCCCAGGGGCGTTCCCGAAAACCTGGTTCCCTTCATAACCCAGACGGCATACGGACTGCGCGATGAACTTAAAGTGTTCGGGGTTGATTATGACACACCCGACGGCTCATGTATAAGGGATTACCTTCATGTTGTTGATCTTGCGAAAGCCCATGTGGTCGCCGTGAAAAGGCTGACCGGCAGAAAAAACAAAAAACCCTGTGAAGTATTCAACCTGGGTACCGGAACGGGAGTATCGGTTCTGGAAGCGATATCCGCTTTTGAAAGGGCAACAGGTATCAGTCTGAAGTACAGAATCACAGACAGGAGGCCAGGAGATATTGAAAAAATATGGGCCGACCCCTCACTGGCAAACAGGGAACTGGGCTGGAAAACACTCAGTACGCTGGAGGAATGCATGAGGACAGCATGGGCCTGGGAAAATGAAATCAGAAAAAAAGAATAAACATATGAACTACAGAAAAAAAATTCTTATCACCGGTGGTGCCGGATTTATCGGATCACATGTCGTAAGGAGATTTGTCAACAATCATCCCGATTACCTTATTGTAAATGCAGACAAACTCACTTATGCGGGAAATCTTGAAAACCTGAAGGATGTTGAATCAAAGAATAATTATCTTTTTTCAAAAACCGATATCGTCAGCAAAGAGTCGGTGACCGGACTCTTTAACAAACATGAATTTGACGGGGTGATTCATCTTGCTGCGGAATCACACGTGGACAGATCAATAAGCAGTCCCGACGAGTTTGTGTTTACAAACATTGTAGGCACGGTGAATCTCCTGAATGCAGCCCTCCACAGCTGGAAGGATGCCTTTGAAGACAAACTCTTCTACCATATCTCAACAGATGAGGTATACGGCTCACTTGGCAGTGAAGGAACATTCACCGAGGAAACCCCCTATGATCCGAAAAGTCCGTACTCAGCCTCCAAAGCCAGTTCCGACCATATGGTCAGAGCTTATAATCATACCTTCGGAATACCCGTAATAATTTCAAACTGTTCAAATAATTACGGTCCGAACCAATTTCCTGAAAAACTCATCCCCCTGGTAATAAGCAATATAAAAAACAACAAGCCGATACCTGTGTACGGCAGGGGCGAAAATGTCCGGGACTGGCTCTGCGTGAAAGACCATGCACTGGCAATAGACCTTATCTATCACAGGGGAAGGAGCGGAGAGACATATAACATTGGCGGCAACAATGAATGGAAAAATATTGACCTTATCAGGCTACTGTGCAGGATAACGGACAAAAAGCTCGGACGCTCACCCGGAAGCTCCGAAAAGCTTATAAGCTTTGTAAAGGACAGACCCGGTCATGACCTGAGATATTCTATCGACTCATCCAAGCTACAGAAGGAACTGGGCTGGGAACCCGCGCCCGATTTTGAGGCATTGCTGGAAAATACCGTGGACTGGTATCTCAGCAACTCTTCATGGCTTGAAAATGTATTGTCGGGTGACTACGAAAAATATTATGATTCAATGTATTCCGGGAGATAGACAAGCATTTGTTTATGTGAAGATCATTGGCTTATTGCTTTCATCCTCCGGATCAGCTCGTCTCCCAGGGCGCTTTTCCGGATGATATGTTCCTGAATGGCATAGACAACCCCGTTTGATTCAAAATCTCCCCTCACCTGTTCGAAATCGAGTTTCTTGATCTCTTCATCCCCGTCTATTCCGAAACCCGTACGGGAAGAGAGATTGAACTCCTTCCTGGCATCCTCATAAAGCATCCTGTCAAGACCTGTCACACTCTCCTTCCACTTCTCCACCATATTAACCACATCGGCGGCCGTGAAGCTTCCGCCGGGCCTGCCCAGCTCCTGTTCCAGCCTGCTGCATGCCCATGTCCATTCCCAGTTATAATAATTTTCATGCATCTTCCTGAATTCCGCTGCTATGGCGCCGAGAGTGCCTGTCTTTCCCGATTCTATATCATCCAGCAGCCTGTCGACAACATTCAGGGGTGCAATAAGTCCCGCAAGGTCAACCCATTCCCCGTCACCCGGACATCCTTCGGGTTTCAGCCTTTCCTGAAGCTCACGGTCAGAACGGAATTCCATATTTTCAAGCCTCTTGATAAGTGAGTTGCCAAGAAACTTGTTTATTCCCATCTGGTACATCTCAATACCCGTTTCAAGGGCAGTTCCCTTTATCAGCATATTATTGTAAGCATAGGAAGAAGACACAGCTCCTGCAACCGACTTAAGCTTACGGAGAAGATCCCTGCCTTCGAACATCTTTCGTATAGTATAGGGACTGAGGAGATTGAAATTAACCTGATCAATCAGCCGGGGATCCTTTCTTCTGTCACGCCTGGGCCATTTCTGGGCATCCCTTATTGTTCCCACACTTCTGAGGTTCACTCCCGGAACAAGAATAGTCTCATCATCCCTTTCAATCAGATAGGAAAAGGGAAGCGATGAGGTATCCACATTCTGGTAATGCCGCCCCATTATAAGAGTGAAGGGCCCGATCCTGGCAGGCCACAGGACATACGAATCACTGGTGGTTTTTGAACCTCTTTCCATTATACCCTGATGTATCGGACCAAGCTTGTACATATGGTTGCTCTGGTTCGATCCGCTTCCTGCATTCATGAATGAAAAAATACCGGCAATAAGGAGGGTTGACTTATGATGGGTAACTGTATAGGGACCTGCAAATATTGAACAGGCTTCACCGTGAAAGCCCGCACAATTGGCAAAGAAAAGTGAGTTTTCCGCACTGTAGTGCTTCCCGAGCACGCAGCCCTGTCCAATAAAGCATTTGTCAACCAGGGTTGAATCTGTTATTACAGACCCTGAACACACTATGAAATGATCCATGATAACGCCGGGTCCGATAAAGACGGGATCATCCTGACAGCTGTTCACCGAACCCTCGTTGAGCCTGGTGGCCCCGTCAACGCGGGCACAGGGACCAAACCTTACATTACGTATGTCGCGGCAGTTGAGGATCTTTGTATTACGGCCTATGGTCCCGGTATCCGAAGCCACTGAATCCGAATATTCCCTCACCATCTCCTCAATCCTGCTGACAGCCCTTACCCGGTGCCTGTAAAGAGCACATACATAAGCCTCATGAGCCGACAGACGGTCCCATATCTTTACTGCCCTTCCGCCTGTCTCATTGAGAACGGCCACCTCGGTCCCGTTGCCGAAAGAAGACAGCTTCTGAGTGTGTATCTTTCCGCAGTTCTTGATGACCACGTCATTTTCAATAATATAGTTGGCAATATAATCGCCTATGTTGCCTATCAGGACATCAGAGCCAATCCTGCAATTGTGAAGATGTGCATTTGAGATTCCGCTCCTGGTTGATACTCCGGATTCATCCGTAAACATCCTGGAAAATTTTCCAAGTCTTATATCACCTGAAAATGTAACGTTTATACAATGCGACGGGTCAAATCCCTCTGCTACCTTCACCCGGTTCCATTCATCACAACGGCAGTCCGCAGCTTTCATAATGGCAATCTCGGAAGCGGTGAGATCGCGGTAATTAGCCGGAAATTCCATACGGAAACACTTGAATACTTAGTTAACTCACTGACTTTCGGGTACGAATATAATAATATTCAACCGGTTTTCTAGAACCTTGTATAGGTTATTTCAAACTGTACGGGAGTATGGCTGTCGTTAGCCTTCAGAATAACATTGTTTGCTGATGTCGGCAAAAGAAATAATTCAAAATCGGTGCTAAGGCTGTCAGATGAATCATTCAGATATTTCTGCAGCCAGGTGGAGATATTGATATTGTAAACATTGTTTGTTGTATCCGGAGTACCGTCATAAAATCCCGGATTCAGCGGGGAATAATCAGGAACCATATATTTCCTGCCGCTTTTTGTAAAATAATTAAGGAATATCCTGGAAGGTATGGTAGAGGGTTTATAGGTCTTTTTGTCGTAATGAACAGGAAGGATAAGTCTTGCCTTGTTTACCGATACATTTTTCATCTCCGGGTCATTTTTAATATCACTCAGTCCCGGTATCATAAGCCTGGTATTAAGCCCGTTCATAATCTGAACATAGGCAAGGGTATCGGCATAGCCGTCATTGATATGCATGATCATCTTGTCAGGATCAGCTGCGGAATGGTCATGCCTGAAAAGGTTAAAGGCTGCATTCCGGCTGAAGGCATCCAGGATTAAATAAAACTGTTTCTTATTACCGCCGGCATCATGCATGAACATGACAAAATAATTCTGATATGTATCGTATACCCCGGGCGCCTCAACACTCATTGACACAAAAACCGGCTCCTCGGGCGAGGTGATTTCAAAAAGGAGACCCTTGAAATAGGATCTGAAATCCGGTTTTGTGGTATGATGAAAAAGCATGCTGGTGTCACGCGTTATATACTCGCCGAAATCCAGGGGGATATCCAGTTCAACATAGTTTACCGAATCAGGCTTGAGCCTGGGCAGAGGAATATCAGTCACGCCAAAACCGGTAAGCCCGACATCCTGGTTGGAATAATAAAGTGAATCATTGTATATCTGCCTGTCAATTTCCTTAAAGGAAAGATACTGGGGCTTGTCGACAGCCCCGGTCACAGTGAGAAGTTCAAGATAAAGCTTTATCGAATCAATAACATAGTCTCCCGGGATCCAGGCGGCACCCAGTCTGATCTGCGTCACAAAACCTGCATCTATGGTACCGAAATAGGGATCATGTATCTGTCCGAGATAGGAAACAACCGGATTACCTGATTCAACTGCGGGATTATATGTGGTAAAGGACCTGACCGTGACGGTGTCCGTTGAAAAGATACTGACAAAATCATCTCCCGGGAGAAGCTTTCTGCCAATCCTTACGGGATCCTCCTCACAGGAGGAAACAATAAAAAGTATACCCGCAAAAAAGAAGGGACCAAAGATTTTAAGAATATTCCGGATAAAAAAGCTTTTGCCGCTAAGGCAGCTATGATAGCATTTCGTCATAAAAATCATTGTAGGCATCTATGTACTCTGATTCATCCTTGAAGGGAAGCACCGGCTTACTGACAGTCTCCAGATATTTCTTCAATTCCTCGTTTATATTCTCGCTTCCGATAATTAATGCGTCGGAATGTTTTATGGCCAGTTTCGAAAGATTGATGAAGTCGGCATTTTTGATCAGCTTCAGACTCTCGCCATCAATTCCGTCATAACGCAGTTTATCCGCGAATGATGATCTGAACGGTGTTTTGAAGTCGTTATTGTAAAGGGAATAAATAATTTTCTGGTTAAGGAACAGCGGATCGTCGGCATAGATGCTCTTAAGGTAAACCGGTACCAGAGCCGACATCCATCCGTGACAATGCACAATATCAGGAGCCCAGCGAAGCTTCCTGACTGTCTCAATCACTCCCCGGGCAAAAAACAGTGCCCTTTCATCATTATCTTCAAATTCCCGTCCCGATGCATCACTTACCAGAAATTTCCTCTGGAAATAATCATCATTATCGATGAAATAGACCTGCATCCTTGCACTCTGTATTGACGCCACCTTTATTATCAGGGGATGATCGGTGTCATCAATGATCAGATTCATTCCGGACAATCTTATGACCTCATGAAGTTGATTCCTGCGTTCATTAATACAGCCATACTTTGGCATGAAGGTCCTTATCTCCTTCCCTTTTTCCTGAATTCCCTGGGGAAGATACCTTCCGATCTTCGATAATCTGTTTTCTGCTATGTATGGAGTTATCTCCTGTGAAACGAATAAAACCTTTCTGCTTTCCATTCTCCTGCCTCAAAATTCCATTGGGTTACAAGTTGCAAAGATAATAATAAATTTTCAGATAATGATAATAAGGTGTTTACATGAATTATCTGGCTTGTCCCTCAGATTTTTGAAGACTTTCCGGGGAAAGTCCTGAACAAAAACCAATAATCAAAGTGGCGAAATAGAGAGCCGTCCGCCTGCAGGAAATAAAAAAGGATAATTAACTTTGCAAAATTATTTTAATAACACGGTCTGAACTTGAAAAAAAAAATAAAACAGGTTCTGCAGTTTATTGTTTTTCTCGCAATAGGAATATTCCTTCTGTGGATTGCTTTTCGGAACGTGAGATTCAGGGAACTGGCAGACGGACTTAAAACAGCAAATTATTTTTTTGTTGTACTGTCTGTTACCATTAACCTTTTTGCATTCCTGAGCCGTGCCAGAAGATGGAATCTTCTTATTTATCCACTGGGACACAGACCGGCTTTCCTGAATACTTTCAATGCGCTGATGACCGGCTATCTGGCCAACCTGGCACTGCCAAGGATAGGGGAAATAACACGCTGCGTGGCACTGGGAAAAAAGGAAGATATTCCTGCCGACAAGCTGATAGGAACGGTTGTTGTTGAAAGGGCGGTTGACTTTGTGGCACTGATGATCATCATGGCGACAATGGTTTTTACCAGCGGCGAAAGGATCAGACAATTCCTGAATGAAAGCATATTTATTCCCGTTAAGGAACAAATCCTGATCCCCGCAGGCCAGACCTGGCTGATATGGAGTCTTGTACTGCTCATCCTGGCATTCCTGCTCTGGCTCATTATCAGATACCGCAGAAAGCTCGGAAAAATACCCCTCGTTTCACAAATCTTCAAACTGTCGAAGGGAATAATAACTGGACTGAAATCGATTACCAGGATGGAAAGGAAGTGGGAATTCCTGTTTCATACGGTATTCATGTGGGTCTGTTATATCTTCATGACCTGGGTAGTTGTTTTTGCAATTGACAATACCTCCCATCTTGGTTTCCGTGATGCAATATTCCTGCTGGTCCTTGGAGGATTTGCCATGGTTGCCCCCGTTCCCAGCGGGATGGGTGCCTTCCATTACATCATATCGCGGGGACTGGCCTTTGTTCAGGAAGTAAACCTGGAGGACGGCGCTCTTTATGCTATACTGACACATGAATCACAGGTTATTATGGTGCTTATTATCGGAATGGTTTCTTCATACATGATCTTCAGAAAGGGAAAAGAAAAGGAAAAGAAGAGTTCCGGAGAGGGGCTGGAAGAATAAAATCAAATCATATATGGCAAAAACCAAAACAGTGTTCATTTGTCAGAACTGCGGTGCCGAATCACCCAAATGGATTGGCAGATGTCCTTCATGCAAGGAATGGAATACCTATCAGGAAGAGATAGTCAGTCCCGTTTCCCCGGGAAAAACCGGCTTTTTACGGGAGCTGGAAAAGAGGAATCCCAGGCTGCTGGATGAGATAGAGGCTGATGAGAGCAGACGTCATAAAACAGGGATCCCGGAACTTGACAGGGTCCTGGGAGGCGGTATGGTCAGCGGATCCCTCTTGCTGCTGGGAGGAGAACCCGGAGTGGGCAAATCAACCCTTGCCCTTCAGCTTGCCCTGTCCCTGAAAGGGACCAGGGTGCTGTATGTTTCAGGAGAGGAAAGTGAGGAACAGATAAGTCTGAGGGCACGGCGGCTCAGCTCTTCCAATCCCTTATGCTATGTTCTCAGTGAAACCCGGCTGGAAAACATTCTTGTTCAGTGTGAAAATACCCGGGCAGGACTGGTCATTGCCGATTCAATTCAGACAATTACCACAGATTCCCTTGAATCATCTGCCGGTTCCGTGTCACAGGTCCGTGAATGCGCAAGCCGCTTCCTGATGTATTCAAAGCTTACAGGAACACCGGTTGTGCTGATCGGGCATATTACCAAGGACGGGACACTGGCCGGGCCGAAAGTTCTGGAACATATAGTGGATGTTGTACTCTATTTTGAAGGTGACAACAATTATGTTTACCGCATTCTCAGGCCTTTCAAAAACAGATTCGGATCAACCTCGGAGATAGGTATATTCGAAATGATAGAATCCGGACTCAGGGAAGTAAATAATCCTTCAGAACTTTTTATGGGCCAGCATGACGAATCACTGAGCGGAATTGCCACGGCAGCCACTATTGACGGACTGAGACCCTTTCTCATAGAAACACAGGCCCTGGTAAGCAGTGCGGTATATGGAACGCCGCAAAGAAGCTCCACCGGCTTTGATACCCGCAGACTTAACATGCTTCTTGCCGTACTGGAAAAAAGGGCCGGGTTCCGGCTTGCAGTAAAGGATGTTTTCATGAATATAGCCGGCGGAATACGGGTAAATGACCCGGCAATAGACCTTGCTGTAATAAGTGCCATTCTCTCTTCAAACCAGGATATCCCCATCCCCAGGGATATATGTTTTGCCGGGGAAACCGGACTTTCAGGAGAAATAAGACCTGTGGCACGCGTTGAACAAAGGATACGTGAAGCATCAAAAATGGGATTCAGTAAAATTTTCCTGTCACG
>JAAYKX010000377.1 GCA_012522155.1 Bacteroidales bacterium | reverse complement strand
GTGATCAGGATACACGTAGGATTGCGGTTGTTGTCCATCCTGGTGTTGGTCGTAGGACATGTCGCTCCCTCTTTTCTCATCAAATCAGACCGGCGGACCAGCCGGTCCTGCCGCCCGTATCTGCTCTTGTTCTGATACCAGTTTAAAGGCGCTTTTTGTGCCAGCCAAGACGGGAATGAAAAGAATTATGGTTGATTTGTGAACCCTTTGTGACGCAGCGCCAAGGGCTTACAGGTCAATGTTTTGCAGCAAGGTCCGGTGGACAAACAAGTCAACACCCCGCTGCAGCAACTGAGCCGCATACAAAAACAAGGCCGGTGCCAGGGTTGCCGCCAGTAAAACTCCGGCAAAGGTCAACACCACCTGGAGCCCGCCGGCTATAATGCCCACCATCATGCCAACCGCCTGCCCCATGGCAGTGAAGGTCTCGGTGGCCTGTGTCACGGTTTTGTTGACATAATCGAGCAGCAGCTGGGGCAGCTGATCCGGCTCGAACGAATAGATGGGCAGCAACCGCTGAAAAAAAGCCAAAAAAGCCAACAGGAATTTGAGCACCTGAACGGCCAGGATCAAGAGCTTGACCAGCAGGTTGACCCGGTAGTAGTACCGACAGGCGAAAGGGGACAGCAGCAGCAAGAGAAAAAAGAGCAGGACCGGTGCCCAGGTGGGCAGCAGGATCCATTGTTGCAAAAAGGTCCGGTTGAGTTGCATGTAGCTGTAGCAGGCCAGGGCCAGCCAGCCGATTAACCAGTAAAAACCCGTATGGCGACGGGTTTCGTACTCTGTATCACTCCAGATCGGGCCCAGTAAAAATCCCTCGAGGAAATCCATTCGTGTACCTCAATCCTGACCTCTTGTTGTCATTTTACCAAATCTTCATGAGGCGGTAAACTCTTTGTAACCGGTCCTGAACCATCAGAGGATCAGGCAGGTGTGGCTGATTTGCTCTATTTTCTCTTTCAAAGGCAGGTAGCGGTCCGGTATGGGGCCTGACCCCTGCACCCGTCGGCTGCGGGCACCTGTCTGGACGGTGATCTGCCAGCTGATGCCTTCGGCCGACAGGGCCTGGTCGTCTGTTGCCAGGCCAGGTTCATGCCCATCGTCGGTCAGCCCGCTTTGGTGAATGAGGGCCACCAGTTCATCGGCCTGCCTGTCCGACAGTGTCTGGGTGAAATTGTTGCACCACTGGGCGCTGTCATGCCAGGTCAGCAGGTTTCGATCCAGCTGGACATGCGCATGCAGGCTGCCTTTTCGGTAGACAAACCATTCAAATTCAAAGCTTGTGATGTCGGGTTTTTGGGCCATCTCAATGATCACCTGTCGTTGTCTTTACGGTTGTGTTCAGTATAGCCATCCTGGCGCCGCTGTCAAAGGCTTTGTTGCTTCAAGCCTCAGTGGAGGGTGACACCGGCAATGATGTTGCCCCGGGTGCCGATAACCAGCTGGTTGTTAAAAACCGCGCAGGAGGATTCAATGTTGCCGGCACCCTGGCCGTTCTCGTCGAAGACCAGTTGCAGCACATCCAGAAGCTGGCCTGTTTTGCCGTCAAGCAGGTGCAGCTGGCTCTGGCTGTCGGGAATGACGATGTAGCCATTGCCCTGCTCGTCGTAGAGGTCAACCGGCGAACTCCAGGTGTAGTGGGTCATCTGGTATTCCCAAAGGACTGACCCATCTGTTTCATCAAAGGCGATCAGGCTGTTGCCGCTGTAGACCCCGTTGGTCATGCAAAAGCTGAAGATCACGCTGCCTTCGAGGCCGCGTTTGCCCATGATGGGCGTGCCCATGACGCCGCCGTTGATGTCATCGCCGTGATCGGCAGCCTTCTTGGTGTAGCAGGGAACCGTTTGCTCCCACAAGATCTCACCGGTCATGGCATCCAGTTTGTAGACGAATGCGGTGCCTTGATAGACCCCGATGATGCCCTTTTGCCAGTCAACTTCCGTGCCGGTGTAGACAACCAGGCGATCAGCTTCCTGTTTCAAGAGGGGGGTGACGTCGGAATCATCCTCCAGCTGCCGCGACCAGACGGGCACCATGCGGTTGAGGTCGATGCAGTGAAAAATCCCAGAGTTGTCGTTGAAGTAGCCGTAATGGCCATAAATCGCCATGGAGCTTTCAATGCCCTGGTCTTTTTGATTGCCCATTTTATAGCGGTAGCTGGTGTACTCGGGATCGATGCGCAGGCTGGCCGCCTGAAGGTCGAAGACCGTGTTGAGGCGCAAGGTGTAGACCAAGCCGTTTTCATTGGGAAAAATGAGGGTGTCAGAAGGCCCGTCAACCAGCGG
>JAAYKX010000324.1 GCA_012522155.1 Bacteroidales bacterium | reverse complement strand
GACAGTCTGCGGAGGGCATTGGCAGACGGTCCGGGTATGGCAGTTGCCGGCAGCCTTCAGGAGGCAACACCTGACAGTTCCGGGGTGCAAACCATTGATATCACCGGACCTGAAATGATTGATTCACTGAAAAGGGCAGGAATAATATTAAGTGATCAGAAAGAAAAGCCGGAAATAATACTTTCCGCCGGCCGGGCTGTGAAATATCTTCAGGAGCGCAGCATGCCCGGATACTGGAAAGATCCGGATGATCCGCTGAGAGCGGCAATCCGCCAGCTTGTATTCAAGGCCATCAATCCTCCGTATGACTCAACTGAACTGTTTATCTCACAGTATCCATTTGATTCACTGGATGTTTCCTGGGACAGGTTTTATGTATGGAAACCTGTCAGGATGAAGATCCCTGTCATCTCAGATCCTGTTTTTCCAATAGCTGCCGACACGGTGACATTTCCTGAGATGCCTCCCGGGGACTTTGCTGCCGACACACTAACATCCCCTGATATGCCTTTCAGGGATTATACCCCCGACACGGCCCGGGTCATCGATTTTAAAATTCCGGAACTGCCGGAGCCGTCAGTACGCAGGGCATATCTGAAGGATACTGTTATCTACGTTGTATCAGACACTTTGCGGGAAGTGATTTCCGACTATTCAGGATTCCCGTTTAAACATTACAGTTCACCCTTTCAGAGTGATTCCCTCAGGGCAGCAGTCAGAACACTCAGCAATTATGTTCAGGCAAGGGATTCGAGCATAGTCTATTTCACTGGTCTGGGTGATGTGGTGACACCGGTCTGGCTTAATTCCCGGACGGGGATGATGCACCGGTACTGGCTCAAGACCGATCTGGATGATTCGGTAACGGTATGGATCGGTTCACAGGACAGGAATACCATCGGACTGTACCTTGAGACGGGTGTAAGCTTTGCCAGACCGGTAAGGCAGGGTTATCATTCAACAGCAAGGATAGAGATGAAGGAGATAGATAAATCCACCCTTCTGGATGTAAAAAAAATAATCACCAAACCTCTCCGCTGGAAGTATCATACCGAAACATCATTTGCCCTGAACCAGGCTGCACTTTCAAACTGGGTTAAGGGCGGTGAAAGCAATATATCAACATCCATTGATATTACCGGCTATGCCGACTATACCAACAGGCCGTACAACATCACGTCCAATAATTTTGCAAGAATCAAATATGGTCTTGTTGCCTCGGGCGATTACGGGGTAAGAAAGAATCTCGACCTGCTGGAAACAAATTCCAAAATCAATCACAAGGCTTTCGGAAAATTTGATTTCAGCGGGATACTTCTTTTTAAAACCCAGATAGCCAAAGGCTATAACTATCCCAATGATTCTGTGGCGGTGTCAAAATTCCTGAATCCGGGTATACTTACTCTTGGCGTGGGACTTGACTATAAGCCGGATAAAAATACTTCGATCAACTTTTCCCCTATATCCTACAAGGGTACCTATGTGCCGGATACGGCTAATATTGACCAGACAAAATACGGGATTGCAGCCGGCCGCAGATCAAAGAATGAATTCGGGGCAAGCTTCATGATAAGCAATGTATATACTCTGACTCCTACTATTGTGCTGACAAACAGGCTTCAGCTTTTTACAAATTATATCAGCAAGCCCCAGAATGTTGACATAGACTGGGAAATGATAGTTACGGCCAAGCTGAACTGGTTTACCGATGTGAGACTCAATACCCATCTTATTTTTGATGATGATACAAAGACACCTGTCTATGACAAGGATAATAAACCGGTGCTGGGACCGGATAATCAGATAAAGAAAACTGCCCGGATCCAGTTCAAGCAGTTACTGGGCTTTTCCTTTATATTCAGGTTTTAGAGCGGCTTGTCATAGATCCTCCATTTCCTGAGTATCCGGCCGCCCATTTTTTCACATTCACCTATCATGGTTTTGTTGGTTTCCAGTATAAGGTGGACATTGATGGAATCCATATTGTTCCGTATGCATGAATCGATTATCCTGACTGCCATCAGCACGTCAACCCCCTGATTCCTGAATTCCTTCTTTATGCCGCCCAGCATCATAAGAAGCGTTTCTGATCTTTTTGAAGCCTTCAGGATCTTTATGAAACCGAATGGAAACAGCTTCCCTTTTGCTGCTTTTATACCCTGACTTATGTCGGGTATGCCGACAGCAAATCCGATCACCCTCCCTTCAGACTCCACAACCTTTACAAACTCCGGATCAAGTATTGTGAGATATCTTTTTGCCAGATCCATTTTTTCGCGGTCATCAAGCGGAACAAATCCGTATATCTCAATGAAAGTCTGGTTCAGCAGTTCCAGGACAGGCAGGATATATTTTTTTATTTCACGCTTCGAGTTGAATTCAATCACTTTGAAATGATTGTTCCTGTGAATCCTGGTATAGGCCCTTTCATATACCCCCGGCAGTTTTTCGGGAATTTTTATAAAATAGTTAACAAGGTCGGTTTTTTTTGTATAGCCTTCCCTTTCCAGCATGACAGGCATATAGGGAAGGTTTGTGGCACTTACAATGAAGGAAGGATATTCGAATCCTTCTATCTTAAAACCCTGGGGGTCCTTGTCAGAAAAACCCAGCGGCCCCACTATCCTTTCCATATTCCGCTTCCTGGCCCAGTCCTCGGCGGCGGAAATAAGTGCATGAAATACTTCCTGGTCTTCATAGCATTCCATGAAGCAGAAACGGCCGTGATTTTCCCGGTGGATCTCATTGTAACGCCTGTTGATTATTCCCATAATCCTGCCCACGGGTTTTTTTCCCCTGAAAGCCAGCCAGAGGGCGGTATCAGAATAGCTGAATGCCCTGTTTTTCTTCCTGTCTAACAATTCCCATTCATCCATATATATGGGTGGCAGCCATTCCGGATCATTTTTATGGATTTTTTCAGGAAGATAAATGAATTTCCTCAGGTCCCTTCTTGTCAGAACCTCCCGGACAAGCAGATCAGTCATTTTTCTTGCAGTTTACAATACAGGTTTAAATTTTAAACAAGTATAGGAAAAAAACCGATCTGTGTTTCATTCTTTGTTTTTTTTGTGTTTTTCAGGGCATCTTCCGTGCCTGAAGGATATACGGCGAAAGGAATGCTGCATGTGAGCCGGGGTCCGTCTGCCGGAAATAATTTTTAAAGAAAAACCAGATCGAGAATTACAAAGACTGCAAAAACAATACTGGCAATGCCATTTGTCGTTCCGAAGGCCAGGTTTACCCTGCTCAGGTCATCCTGCTTTACAATAAGATGCTGATATATCAGCAGGGAGATAAATATCAGTGCTCCTGTCCAGAAAAGAAACTTAGCCTCTCCGGCCAGACCTGCCATGATGACAAGAATAATTGTTAGAAAGTGGATAAACAGTGAAATTATTATTGCTTTCCGTACACCAAAGGCTGAAGGTATTGAATGCAGCCTGTTCTCCCTGTCAAAGGAATCATCCATCAGGGAATAGATTATGTCGAAGCCGCTCACCCATGTAAGGACGATGAATGAATAGAGGAGAGGAAGAAGTGCAAAATGCCCGGTAACAGATATATATGCGCCGATGGGAGCCAGGCTGAGTCCCAGACCGAGTATGAAATGGCAGAGTGAAGTAAAGCGTTTTGTAAGGCTGTAGCCGAGAATGATCAGCAGTGCCAGTGGTGAGAGAGCCAGGGTCAGCCTGTTGATAAGGCCGGCTGCAGCTATAAACAATATTGAATTTACTGCCACAAATATGGCGGCAGATGATGAACTGATCCTTCCTGCAGGAATCTCCCGGTCTTGTGTTCTTGGATTAAGTGCATCCAGCTTCCTGTCGGCTATCCTGTTAAATCCCATGGCAGCATTTCGTGCAAGGATCATACACAGTATTATCAGCAGAAAAAGCCGCATGCTGAACTCCCCGCCATCCCTGCTCACTGCAAGCGTAAAGCCTATCAGGGCAAAGGGCATGGCAAACACGGTATGGCTGAACCTGACAAGTGACAGGTAATTCCTGACCATCCTGAAAAAAGCAGTCATTGACAGAGGAGCTTCCGGTATATTTCATAGCTCTCATCATCGAAAGCAACAAAAATTACTTTCGAGGGAGAGGAGTTGTTTTTAAGAAATCTTTTTGTTTCGTTAATTGCAATAAGGGCTGCAAGATCTTTTGGAAACCTGTATGCACCGGTGGATATTCCCGGGAAGGCTATCGTATCAATATTATTGGATTTTGCCAGTTCAAGACTTGACTTGTAGCATGAAGCCAGCAAGTCAGTCTCGTTACGCTTGCCTCCGTGCCATATTGGTCCTACAGTATGGATTATATGTCTGGCTTTCAGGTTATAACCCTTTGTGATCTTTGCTTCACCGGTCTCACATCCGTCAAGTGTCAGACATTCGGCATAGAGCTCCGGCCCGGCAGCCTTGTGTATGGCCCTGTCAACACCGCCACCCCCGAGAAGGGAATTATTTGCAGCATTCACTATTGCATCGGCATCAAGAGTGGTAATATCACCTTTAACAAGTTCAATTCTCTCTTTACATGTATTTTCCATTATCTTATACTTGCTTTAAGTTCTGTTTTAAACACCGTGATCAGATTATTCATAATTTTATCAATGGTCTTGTCGGTAAGTGTTTTTTTGTCATCCCTCAGGATGAAGCTTACAGCATATGATTTTTTGTTATGACCGAGTGACTCACTTTCGTAAACATCAAAAAGGTCCACTTCCCTGAGAATATGTTTTTCCGTTTTGAACGCGATCTCCTTTATCCTGCTGAAAGGGATTTCACTGTCAAGGAGAAGTGCAAGATCCCTTCTTACCCAGGGGTACCTGGGAAGCTCCCTGAACAAAATCCTGTGTTTGCTGACCAGTCCGACAAGCCTGTCCCATTCAATATGTGCATAAAACACATCCTGCTCAATATCGAATTTTTCAAGGTAATGTCCGGAGACCTTTCCTGCTTCAGCAAGGAGTCTGTTGCCGGACAGGTAAGTGACAGACTCGGAAAAATATTTTTTGCTGCTTTCGGCATTGCTGATCTTTCCGTCTTCCAGACCCAGTCTTGTGAAAACCATTTCAACTGCAGCCTTGATATTGTAGAAATCAGTCGGGGAGGTTTTGTAATTCCATCTCTGTTTTTCCCTGTTCCCCGAAATGAATATGTCAAGACATTTTTTTTCCGGGTAATCATCTGCAGCAGGAATAGCTTTTCCGGATTTTTTGTGGAAATAGCAGTTTCCGAATTCATAAAGTTTGAGATCGGTATTCTGACGGTTGATATTCCGTGCCACGGAGCTGAGTCCCCCGTACAGTAGAGACTGTCTCATGGCATTAAGGTCGGAACTGAGGGGATTTGCAAGGATCACCAGCTGATCCCTGTCGAAATCTCCGCTTTCATAAAAGGATGCCGGATTGAGCGAGTTGCACATAATTTCGGAATATCCCCTGGCTGTGAACATATCGGAGATGATGTTCTGAAGCTTTTCCCTGTCGGGCTTTTCGGGAAAATAAAGTATTGAGTTGACGTGGTGGTCAGTTTCAATATTATTGTATCCGTATATCCTCAGTATTTCCTCCACAATATCTGCTTCGCGGCGGACATCAACCCGGTACAGTGGTATCTCAAGTGTCATCCTGTCGCCGTCTTCTTTCAGGATAATAATATCCAGAAGATCAAGTATATTTTTTATAACCTGCGAGTCTATCTGTTTTCCGATAAGTCGGGCAATGTTACTGTAGCTGACATCAACAGTTCTGCGTTTTATCTTTTCCGGATACACATCCACGATATCCGATGATATTTTTCCTCCTGCAATATCTTTGATAAGCATGGCAGCCCTTTTAAGGGCCCAGTCAGTCCTTTCGGGGTCAGCTCCCCTTTCGAAACGGAATGATGCATCGGTGTTGAGGCCGTGCCTTCTTGCTGTTTTTCTTACAGATACCGGATTGAAATATGCACTCTCCAGGAAGATATTCCTGGTGTTTCCGCTAACTCCGGAATCTATTCCGCCAAATACACCGGCTATGCACATTCCTTCACTGACATTGGATATCATGAGATCTTTGGAAGAAAGTTTTCTTTCCACCCCGTCGAGAGTAATGAATTTTGAATTGTCGGGAAGGTTTCTGATGATCACTTTCTTGCCGTCAATCCTGTCAGCATCGAATGCATGAAGAGGCTGACCTATCTCATGCTGGACAAAATTGGTTATGTCAACCACATTGTTAACCGGGTTGTGTCCTGTTGCCCTGAGCTTGTTTTTAAGCCATTCAGGGGACTCGGCCACTTTCACCCCGCTGATGGTGATCCCCGTGTATCGCGGACATGCTGCGGTATTTTCTATAATTACCTCAAAGGGATTGTCGTTGTTGTCGGTGCTGAAGTTTTCAACAGAGGGAAGCAGGGCTCTTTTCGAATATCCTTCGTTTATATTAAGATAGGCTGCAAGGTCCCTTGCCACCCCGAAATGGGAACCGCTGTCAATACGGTTGGGTGTCAGGCCTATTTCAAAAACTGTATCCCTGACTATTTCAAAATATTCCGAAAGGGGCGTACCGGGAACGGCATCCCCATCCAGTACCATGATTCCCTCATGCGATGTTCCGAGACCCAGTTCATCCTCAGCGCATATATTGCCTTCCGAAAGTTCGCCTCTTATCCTGGTTTTTCTTATTACAATACTTTCATCACCCTTAAAGACCCGGGCGCCGGCAACAGCCACCGGAACTTTTTGTCCGGGAGCAACATTCGGGGCACCGCATACTATCTGAAGGGGGGCGGCAGCGCCGGTGTCAACGCTTGTAACCGTTAGCCTTTCGGCATCAGGATGTTTTTTGCATGTCAGCACCTCTCCGATAACAATTCCTTCCAGTCCGCCTTTCACCGATTCCCATTCTTCAGCAGCTTCCACTTCGAGACCAATGGAGGTGAGAATGGCTGACAACTTATGTGTGTCGATATCAATATCGAGATAATCCCTGAGCCAGTTGTATGAAATCTTCATAAGTTAAAATTATCTGACCGAAGCCCTGGTCCGGATTGCCTTCCTCCGTCTGCAGGTTTCAAAATAAAACGCAAAATTAAGAAATTTGGCAAAAGTTTCTGCAAAAAGAAATACATAATAATATATGTATCGTCCGGCGGTATCACACATTAATATTTTTATGAGGTAAAAATGAGGCTTAAAATGCCTACCCAGGGATTTCAGCAAAGCGTTAAAGGTTTAGCTCTCTTCCCGCAAAAGGGGAAATATCTTTTTCTTATATTTGCAGCCAAAGTCTGCCATATGATTATTGAAAAAGAAGATAAGCTGATTCTTGTTACAAATGACGACGGGCTTTATGCTGCCGGTCTGAGAACCCTTCTGGAGGTGATGGAAGAGTTCGGAAAGGTTGTCCTTATATCAACCCTCGAAAGTCAGTCGGCCATGTCACAGGCACTTACCGTCAAAACACCGCTGCGGACAAAGCTGCTCGAAGAAAATGAAAAACACAGGATATATGCCTGTAACGGCACCCCGACCGACAGTGTCAAACTGGCAATAAATCAATTGCTTGACAGAAAGCCTGATTTTGTTGTGTCAGGCATTAACCATGGTGCAAATGCATCAGTGAGTGTTTTATATTCGGGTACCATGGCAGCTGCACTGGAAGGCTGCCTGTATGGCATCACATCAGTAGGCTTTTCCATTAACAGTTTTTCGAGGAATATTGATTTTTCGGTCTGCGGGGATTTTATACGCAGCATCATGAATGATCTGTGCGAAGAGCCGCTTCCCTACGGGATATGTCTTAATGTAAACATCCCGGCTGTAAAAAGGGAGGAAATAAGGGGAATGCTCGTGTGCCGGCAGTCAAAGGGCAACTGGAAAGAGGAATTTGACAAACGTAAGGATCCCATGGGAAGAACCTATTACTGGCTGACAGGCCTGTATAATAACCATGAACCCGAAGCTGAGGATACTGACGAATGGGCCCTTCAAAACAACTATGTATCAGTTGTTCCGGTATCAATTGACATGACGGCCCACGGATATATTGATACTCTCAGAAACAGGCTGAATGGATCTTCCCGCTAAGTATGACAGGCTGGCTACCGGAATGGTTTCCGGATTTCTGCTCCCGCTTGTCACGGGACTGGCAATTTTCTTTTTTTCAGCGGATCATCCTCACTTCAGTGAGTGGATCAGGAAAATTACGGATGCCGGTATTGCCGTGAAGCTCGTGACCCTGTGCGTGGTTCCGAACGTTCTGATATTCATGCTTTTTAATCATTATGACATGTTGAAGGCAGCAAGGGGAGTCCTTGGACTTACTATTGCATGGGCTTTCCTGGTCTTCGCCATTAAATTCCTTGCATAAAATCTTTGAAATAAGCTGATGAGATATTTTATTGTCGCAGGTGAGGCTTCGGGTGATCTTCATGGTTCAAATCTTGTTAAAGAGTTGCTCAGACAGGACAGTGATGCTGAAATAGCATGCTGGGGGGGTGACCTGATGCAGTCGGCCGGAGCAAGGCTCCTGATGCATTACAGGAATACTGCATTCATGGGATTCCTGATAATACTTAAAAACCTGGGCAGGGTATTACGGAACATATCACTGTGCAGGAAACATATCAGTGATTATAACCCGGATGTGCTGATCCTTATTGATTACCCGGGTTTCAATCTGCGGATGGCAAAATTTGCAAAAAGGGCAGGGATACGGGTTTTCTATTATATTTCCCCGAAATTCTGGGCCTGGGGGGAGAAAAGGGTAAAAAAGGTAAGAAAGCGGGTTGACCGTATGTTTATTATTTTTCCTTTTGAAACGGAGTTTTATGCGAAATACGGGATCCCGGTAAAATACAGGGGAAATCCCCTGGTGGACGAAATAGAAAACCGTGCTGCCTCATTACCGGGAAGGAAAGAAATACTTGAAATGCTTCAGTTGTCAGGGAAGCCGGTAATAGGAATACTTCCGGGCAGCCGGGGACAGGAAATCAGATCCATTCTCCCGCAGATAATAAAGATAACAGATGATTTTCCTCATTATCAGTTTGTGATAGCAGGAGTAAGCAACCTGCCTGCCGGCCTGTACCGCAGCATTGCAGGAGATCCCCGTATAAAGATAGTCACGGAGAAGACCTATGAACTGCTCAGTGTGTGTGAAGCTGCCCTGGTGAAGTCCGGAACTTCAACACTTGAAGCCGCACTTTTTGGTATTCCGCAGGTAGTCTGTTACAAAGCAGATTTTTTCTCCATGCTGATAGCCTCAATACTTATCCGGGTAAAGTTCGTCTCGCTTGTCAACCTGATTGCCGGAAAGGAAGTGGTAAGGGAGCTGCTCGGCTATTCACTGAACAGGAAAAACCTGGCCCGTGAGCTTTCCGCAATTGTTGAAGGAGGCAGCAAAAGGGAAAAGATGCTGTCGGAATATAAGATAATAAGGGAAAAGCTCGGACCTGCAGGGGCATCGGCAAGGATTGCGGCAGCAATGATTGAGGAACTTAAGGGAACTGACAGTTGAGAAAATATTGATTGACAATGGACCGGCAAAAGACTTTATACAGATCATATTTGTTGATTGTTAAGCTGACAACTGTGCTGACTTTCTGCTTTGCCGTGCCATTGACTGCACAGGTGAAGCTAAGACTGCTGAGCAGTTTTAATACGGATTCAGTGGTGTTTGGCGCAGCAAGTGGGGAATACCTTGTAAAATGTTATCCTTCGGGTTCTGTTTTGCTTGAAAAGGGGCAGAGCGCTGTCCTGTTCAGAAGCGGACAAAAGCTTGTTGTCAAAGCCGGGGATTACCCTTTCTGGATAATTGCTGATTCGGTGCTGCTGGCATCCGGAAGCGGACAAGACTCATTTACCCTTTCATTTGGTGAAAACGGACAACTGACCCGACAATATTCGGGAGAGCTTCAGTGCGGACCCGATCTGGGTACCCTGCTTTTGCTCAACAGCTGTGATGTGGAAGCATATGTTGCCGGTGTGACAGAAGCTGAGGGAGGATCAGGAAGACACCGGGAATTTTTCAAGGTACAGGCGGTGATTGCACGGACATATATGTACCGGCATTTGTACAGGCATGCCCCTGACGGTTTCAGTCTTTGTGATGATGTCCATTGTCAGGCCTTTAACGGGATAACAGAGGATTCACTCATAATCAGTGCGGTACATGAAACGAGGGACCTGATAATCACTGGTCCTGATTCACAGCCAATTGTTTCGGCATTTCATTCCAACTGCGGCGGTGAAACAGTTCCTTCGGAACATCTCTGGCTCACTGCCCGGCCATATCTTAAAAAAGTGGAGGATCCCTACTGCAGGGCATCGCGGAATTCCAGGTGGACTAAAAGTATTCCGGCCGGGGAGTGGATTGAGTATCTGGTAAGATCGGGTATGGCAGCCGTTCCTGCTGACCGTGCGGGATTTAATTTTCTTCAGCCGGTACGTATGTCAAGATACAGGACAGGAAATTTCTCACTGCCTTTTGTACAGATAAGATCCGATCTCGGGCTGAGATCATCATTTTTTTCGGTCAGGACTGAAGGGGATTCAGTCATTTTAAGCGGCAGAGGTTATGGTCATGGTGCAGGTCTCTGCCAGGAAGGGGCAATGGTCATGGCTTTAAAAGGCTTTGATTTCAGAAAGATAATAGAGTTCTACTACAGGGGAGTCACTGTGACGGAAGCGGGAAAAGCTGCCGCGGCTATTCGCTGATTATTCAAATATTTCAGGACTCCCGAAAAGGGAATGGCATCCCGTTGGTGAATTTACGCTTTTAATCACAGGATTATGAAATGTGTGCTTGAGCATGAATTAATTTCATTATTTTTGTGTGTCACTATTCAGTATGTTTGCAATATTACGAAAGGAAATAAGCGGTTTTTTCAGCAGTCTTACCGGATATGTTGTAATAACAGTTTTTCTGGTGATCAATGCCCTTTTTATGTGGGTGTTTCCCGGTGAATGGAATGTACTGGAAAACGGATATGCCGGACTGGAAACTCTCTTCTTTATTTCCCCCTGGGTTTTCCTGTTTCTTGTTCCTGCTGTCACCATGCGTATGATTGCCGAGGAAAAACGCCTGGGAACCATTGAACTTCTTTATTCCAGACCGGTCAGCGAAAGGGAAATAATATGGGCCAAGTATCTAGCATCTGTAGTGCTGGTCATCCTGGCACTACTGCCATGTCTTGTCTTTTATATTTCAATTTATAACCTGGGTGAAACCCCGGGGAACCTGGACAAGGGCGGTACGGCAGGTGCTTTCATTGGCCTGTTCTTTCTTGCAGCCATATATGCTTCCGCAGGGATTTTTGCCTCATCCCTCACCGATAACCAGGTGATCGCTTTCATTCTGGCAGTACTGATATGTTTTATCATGTATGCCGGTTTTGATTCATTTGCATATTTGCCGGGACTGAAGAAAGTGGACGAATTCATTGTCAGTCTGGGTATAAATGAACATTACAAATCAGTGAGCCGGGGTGTCCTGGATATCAGGGATGCAGTATATTTTATTGCTGTAGCCCTTATTTTCAATGAAGCAGCCAGGCTGGTGCTCGTATCACGTAAATGGAAAAAAAAGAACTGAAGAATGTTGAAAGCCCGGCAGAATGACAATACAAGGATGAAGGAATGGCTGCAGTTCCTGATAAGGATTGCTGCAATTATTGTGATTGCCCTGCTTCTTTCGCTTCTCAGGGTCAGGATCGACCTGACAGAAGATAAAAGATATACTCTTTCAGAGCCAACCCGCCGGATACTGGCCGGAACTGGCAATGACATATTCATACAGGTTTATCTCGACGGTGATATGCCGGTTCCGCTGAAACGTCTGCGCAGATCGGTGAAGGAGATGCTTGAGGAGTTCAGGATTGCTGCACGGCGGAAGATTGATTATGAATTTATTAATCCTGCCGAAACGAAGGATCCGCAGCAGAGGGAGGCGCAGTATGCTTCCCTGTATAACAAGGGACTGAACCCTGTTAATATTCAGGCCAGTGACAGGGAAGGTGGCAAAAGCCAGAAAATGATCTTCCCCGGTATGCTGATAAATTACAATGAAATTGAGATACCGGTTAATTTCCTGAAAAACAATCCTTCCGTTTCTTATGAGCAGAATATTCTTCACTCCATTGAAGGACTTGAATATGAAATGATTCAGACAATAGCAACCGTGAGTTCCGATACGGTGTACAAAGTGGCATTTCTCGAAGGCAGGAATGAACTCGCGGAGATTGATGTTGCGGATATTACAATACATCTTGCAAAGTTTTTTACAATAGACCGTGGTTCAATCAACGGCAGGCCCGGCATTCTCGACAATTATGCGGCTGTTATTATTGCAGATCCCGCCGTGGAGTTCAGTGAACCGGACAAGCTGGTACTGGATCAGTACATTATGAACGGAGGCAGGGTGCTGTGGCTGGTGGAACAGGTTGAAATCAGTTCCGACAGTCTGGCAACAGGTGAAACCACAGGCCTGTACCGGCCACTGAATATTGAAGATCAGTTATTCAGATATGGAGTGCGTATTAATCCGGAAGTGATACAGGATCTTGACTGCATGGTTATAAGGGTGGCGGTTTCAACGGGAGAGCAGCAACAGTTGGTTCCTGCTCCCTGGGTTTATTATCCCAGACTGTATCCGGGGCATGATCATCCCATTACAAAAAACCTAAACAGGGTACAGGGCCGCTTTGTCAACACCATTGATACCGTGGGACTGGATCCGGCAATAAGAAAAACGGTGCTGCTCACCAGCTCGGCACAGTCGAGAACCCTTACTCCCCCCCTGATAATAAGGCTGAAGGAAGCGGAACAGATTCCCGATGAACAGCTCTACAACAAGGCTCATTTGCCTGTGGCAGTTCTTCTGGAAGGTATTTTCCCTTCAGCTTTCAGAAACCGTATGATTTCCGGCCTTGTGAACGATAAGGATTTTAAGCCAAAAAATGAGAGTGTTGAAACAAAGATGATAGTCGTTGCCGACGGGGATATTATCCGGAACGATGTCAGAAGGACAGGAACAGCCGGGACTCCCTATCCGCTGGGACAGGACAGGCTGACGGGTGAAATGATGGGCAACAGGGATTTTATAATTAATTGTCTTAATTACCTGGTTGATGACCACGGACTTATGGAGTTGAGGTCAAGGGAAATGAAACTGAGGCTCCTCGACAGAACAAGGATCAGGGATGAAAAAATATTCTGGCAGATGATCAATCTTGGTCTTCCAGTCCTTATAATGATAGTTTCCGGTATTATTTACAGTTTTTTCAGAAAGAAGATTTATACAGGGAAAGGATGAAAGACAGTGTATATATCCGTATTCTGCTGCCTGTGCTGGTACTTGTCCTTTTAACCCTGGTATTTGTGTTTGCCGGTAACAGGTCGCCTTTCGGCAAAGCGGAAACCAGGTTTTCAAGCGATGCTTCCGTGGAAATCACTGCTCTTGAAATTTCGTCCGGCAGCCGGAAGGTGCTTCTTTCACAAAAGGACGGTATATGGAAAGTGAACCAGGAAGGGGAAGCACGAAAAAGTGTTACTGTATTTGTAATGAGGGTGCTGAGGGAGATGAAAATCAAATCGCCCGTCTCGGCTGAAATGTTTCACGAGGAGATAGAGGCAAAAGGTATCCTGCCGGTAAAGGTTAAGGTCTATGAGAAGAGAAGGCTTCCCAGATCGTTTTATGTTTACAGGACCGCATCAAACAAATACGGAAACATCATGAGGGTAAAAGAGCGAAGCAGGCCGTTCATTGTTCATTTTCCGGGCTTTGAGGGAGACATAGCTTCGGTGTTCAGTCCGGATGAGCTGTTCTGGCGTCCTTATGTCCTGTTTAATCTTCTTCCCTCGGAAATATCGGCTGTAACTCTTGACAATTACAGCGATCCGTCTTCTTCTTTCAGTATCAGTATTTCGGAAGAAGCCTTCAGTCTTTCGGACGGAAGCACTTCCCTTGCGGGATGGGACACTTCAAGGCTTGAACGGTATATCAGCTATTATACGATGGTGCCTTTCGAGAGCTGGGCATTTGAAATGAGTGAAGATGAAAAAAAGATGCTGGCAGATGAAAAGCCTGCCTACAGGATCTCTGTCATGACAAATGACGGGAAAAATACCGGACTCAGTCTGTGGGAAAGGCTGAGCGATGGAAAAACCGATGCCGGCAGACTATGGGGAAAAACGGATGACAGGGAGGATTACATGATAGTGCGGTATTTTGATATTGACCCTCTTCTTAAGAAGCTTAGCTATTTTTATCCCGGAAAACAGTAAAAACTTCCCTGATGGTCCTCATTCGTTAACCGGGACCGGCGTCCGACTTCCGGTTTCATTAATCTATTAGTAGATAATTAAGTTTGAATGAATATATATTTTTTGTAATATTGATAGCTGAGAATCAGATCATTCCTGATGATCTAATTCCCTAAAGATTAGTAATATAGATAAATACAAAGCAGAAAAAATAATTTAAACCTGTAATAATATGAAATTTGTAGTATCCAGCACTGAATTACTTGGTCATCTTCAAGCCATAAGCAGGGTTATAAGTTCAAAGAACACACTTCCCATCCTGGATAATTTCCTGTTCAGCCTTTCAGGAAATGATCTGGAGATAACAGCTTCAGATCTTGAATCAACCCTTATAACGAGAATAAAGCTCGAGAACACCGAAGGAGACGGTATTATTGCTTTGCCGGCAAGGATATTGCTGGATACCCTGAAGGAGTTTTCAGCTCAGCCCCTGACTTTTGATATCAACCCGGAAACGATGGCTGTTGTGCTGACCTCAGAGAACGGGAAGTTTAAGATGATGGGTCAGAACGGAATTGATTTCCCGGCGCTTCCCGTCATCAGGGAGGAGAATAAATTTTCCTTTACCATCAATGCCGAAGTAATGCTTGCCGGTATCAACAGAACGCTCTTCGCCACGGCAGATGATGAACTGCGCCCGGTGATGGGAGGGATTTTTATTGACGTTTCCACTGAAATGGTCACTTTTGTTGCTTCCGATGCACACAAACTGGTAAGATATCAGAGAACAGACACACAGGCTGATGATATGGCTTCCTTTATTCTGCCCAAAAAACCTGCTTCACTGCTGAAAAATATTCTGCCAAAGGAATCCGGACCTTTCCTTGTGGAATTCGATAATAAAAATGCCTTTTTCAACCTTAATGATTATAAGGTAATCTGCAGGCTGGTAGAAGGTAATTATCCCAATTACAGTTCGGTGATTCCCAAAGATAATCCCAGGAAGGTCAGCATTGACCGGGTTGAATTTTATAACACCCTCAAAAGGGTATCAGTGTTTTCCAATCAGGCCAGTAATCTGGTGAAGCTTCAGCTGAAAGGAAATGAGATCACTGTTTCTGCCCAGGATATAGACTTTTCCATTTCCGCCAATGAACGCATCAAGTGCCAGTATGAGGGTGATGATGTGGAAATAGGATTCAAATCGGTCTTCCTTCTTGAGATACTGGCAAACATATCTTCTCAGGATGTGATGATTGAACTTGCCGATCCGACACGGGCAGGACTCTTCCTTCCCGCCGAGACAGAAAATGCAGCGGAAGATCTGCTGATGCTGCTTATGCCCATGATGATAAATGCCTGATAATTGGAACTCAATCTTAAACGCCCCATAGTATTTATTGATCTTGAAACAACAGGTATCAATGTTTCAACGGATCGTATTGTAGAGATATCTGCACTGAAAATAAACCCCAACGGTACTGAACAGTGGATGACGCACCTTGTTAATCCTGAAATGCCCATTCCTCCCAGGGTAAGTGAAATACACGGTATTAAGGACGGTGATGTTGCTGATGCACCGACATTCAGGGAAATAGCAAAAAATCTGGTCACATTTCTTGAAGGCTGCGACATGGCGGGTTTTAATGCAATAAAATTTGATATACCGCTCCTTGCGGAGGAATTCCTCCGGACAAATGTGGATTTCAATTTCAGGAAACGAAAATATGTTGATGTCCAGGTTATTTTTCATAAAAAGGAACAGCGTACCCTGGAAGCTGCCTATAAATTTTACTGCAGGAAGGAACTAAAGGATGCACACAGTGCATCAGCCGATACCCAGGCCACCTACGAGGTGCTGAAGGCGCAGCTCGACACTTATCCGGATCTTGAAAACGATATAGACAAACTTGCGGATTACAGCTCCTACAACAATAATGTTGATTTTGCAGGCAGGATCATTTTTGATGAAAACGGGACAGAAGTGTTTAATTTCGGAAAGCATAAGGGACGGACAGTTGAGGAAATCCTGAGGGAAGAACCTTCATACTATTCCTGGATGATGAAGGGTGACTTTCCGCTGTATACCAAGAAGATCCTGACGGAAATTAAACTCCGGACATTCGGGAGCCGGTAAACATCCCGGAAAGCCGGAACGGGAGTCTTGCATGCTTCCGGAAATACCGTCCTGCGGCCACGCTAATGAGATTTGTTAATAAGCTTTACTTATACTACTTTTATCTGATAATTTAAACTCTTGAAGAATGGGAAATTTTGGATTAACTGAGATTATTCTGATTCTGCTGGTTGTCGTGCTTCTTTTCGGAGGAAGAAAGATACCGGAAATGATGAAGGGACTCGGACAGGGAATGAAAGAATTCAAGAAGGCTTCCAAGGGCGATGATGAACCGGAAAAGGTACACGCCGAAGACAAGACAGAAACAAAAGACTAGAAGCAGCTTTGTCTGGCTTTCCGGGATTTGATCTGCAGCTTCAGTTCGCAAAAGAGTTATCGTAATGACAGATAATATCTATTTCAGACTGCTCCGGCTGGCTCCGGTTATCAAAAACCCGGTACTGGTAACTATCACAGATACTGAAGGTTCAACACCCCAAAAGGCAGGGAATTCGGCAATTTTCAGTAACAGGGGACTTATTGCCGGAACTGTGGGGGGAGGAATAGCTGAAAGGCGGGTACAGGAACTCGCAGTTGAATATGCAGCTAGGGGGAAATCACATTTTCATCATTCTTTGTTTGACAAAAACAGTGAGGATCCGGCGGAGGCGATATGCGGCGGAAGGATCACAATGCTTATAGATGCAGACCCCCTGAAGCATCTGGAGGTTTACAGGGAGATGGAAAGATCCGTTATGGAAGAAAAAGCGGGCGTTCTTGTAACAAGGGTAAGCCCGGACGGGGAATCAGCTGTTGTCATTCATCGTTACTGGATAGCGGACAAGGCCGGGTCCGGCCTGCCGCCTGCAGTATCTGCCATGATTGAATCCCTGTTGTCAGAGATACGGACAGGGCATGCAGGCGATGATTACATAAAAACAGAACCGGATATTCCCGGTGAGAAAGCAAAGCAGCTTTTTTTCCTGGAACCCGTATTCCCCCAGCCAAAACTTATCATAGCAGGCGCCGGACATATAGGCAGGGCTCTTTCCCACCTGGGCCGGCTGACCGGCTTTGAAGTAACAGTTGTTGACAACAGGAAGGAATATGCAAATGCTGACAATCTGCCGGATGCCGGCAGGATAATTGTGAAGGACATAGGCCGGGCAATGGCGGAAATTAATAAAACACCTGATACCTATATTGTTATTGTTACCAGGGGGCATGGTTATGACGCTGAAGCCCTTCGGCCGTGTATCGGCTCAAAGGCCGGATATGTGGGTATGATAGGAAGCAGGGGCAAGGTGGCTAAAATGCGTTCCGATTTTCTGGCGGAGGGATGGGCAACGGAAGATCAGTGGGACATGATCCATACACCGATAGGTCTGGAAATAAAATCGAAAACAGTTCAGGAAATAGCGGTCAGCATTATTGCTCAGCTTATTCTGGTAAAAAACAGCAGGACAGTGAAGCAGGATTTGTCCCGCGGCCGGAGGCGCGGATACGGCTGAAATGTCTGAAACAACAAGCGGAATGAACAGGATATATGCTGTAATACTTGCTGCAGGAGCTTCGGCAAGGATGGGTTCCATGAAGATGCTTCTGCCTTTCGGGGCTATGACCATCATTGAAAAAGTTATCTCGAATGTCCTGGCTGCCGGATTGAAAAATATTATTGTTGTCACGGGGTCCGGGCAGGAAGATATTGTCAGGGCAATTGAAAAAATGCCTGTGGAACAGTGCTTCAATGAATCATGGAAAGATGGAATGCTGTCGTCGGTGCAATGCGGAATAAGGGCATTGCCTGAAGATTGTGATGCGGTGCTGGTTTGCCTGGGCGATCAGCCTATGATAGATCCTGCAACGGTCATGGAGCTGATTCATGCATACAGCATTTCGGACAGGAATATATTCATACCTGTTTACCGGAAAAAACGTGGTCATCCGCTACTTATCGGAAAGAAATATTTCAGTGAGATCGAAAAACTTGATCCTGAGAAAGGACTGAGAATGCTTGCACATGGATTTCCGGATGATGTTCTTGAGGTGGAAACGGATAATCAGTCAATCCTGAAGGATATAGACACACCGGAAGATTATAAAAATGAAATAAACCAAACTAACCAGCATGGAAGAAAAGTTGAGTTTTACCTTAAACGGGGAAAAGACGGAAGTTCTGATTGATACCTCCCAGACCCTCCTGTGGGTCTTAAGGAATCATTTCGGACTGACCGGTGCAAAGTACGGATGCGGGACCGGTTTTTGCGGAGCCTGTACGGTGCTTATCGATGATGAACCTTTCAGGTCATGCATGCTTCCCGTAGCTGATGTTGCGGGAAAAAATGTGGTGACTATTGAAGGTGTTGAAAAGAATGGCAGCCTTCATCCGGTTCAGAAGGCATTTATTGAGCATGACGCTCTTCAGTGCGGATTCTGTACACCGGGTATGATCCTTACCGCAGTGGCTCTGCTTATGAAAAATCCCGTACCCACAAGACAGCAGATCATTGAAGGCATGGAAGATAATCTGTGCCGCTGCGGTGCACATAACCGTATTATTGATGCTATTGAAACAGCTGCACTGGAAATAAATGGAGGGAGGAAATCATGAAAGAAAAATCACAGGACAAATCGCAGGACAAATCGCAGGAAAGAGTACCTGGAAAATCACCCGGAGAAGTTCAGGGCAAATCACCCGGAGAAGTTCAGGCTGAATCACACGCAAAAGCTGAAGAAGGCATATCTTCTGAATCAACCGCTGACGATAGGGGAAGCGGCATGAAAAGAAGAAACTTTGTCAGGCTGGTTGGAGGAGGAGTGGCCGTACTGGGTGCCGGAATATTTATTTATTTCAGACCGTGGAGAGCCCTTGGCCTGTCAAAGGGAGCCCGCCAGGCGGGACGTTCCCTGACAAAAGATTATAATGCCTTCCTTCATATTCAGCAGGACGGGATGATAAGCTGCTATACAGGAAAAATTGAAATGGGACAGGGTATTATTACATCCCTTCCCATGATGATGGCGGATGAGCTTAATGTTCCCACGGACAAGATAAGAATTGTTATGGGGGATACCGAGCTTTGTCCATATGATGCCGGTACATGGGGATCCCTTACAACCCAGCAGTTTGGTCCTGCAATGAGGGCTGCCCTTGCCGAGGCACGGGCAGTGCTGGTTGAAATGGCATCAGAACAGCTTAATGTACCTGCAGACCGTCTGGAAGTAAGAGATGGTGTTGTTACTGATACTGCAAATCCGGAAACGGGGATTAGCTATGCCGAACTGGCAAAAGGTAAAAAACTTGAAAAATACCTGGATGTAAAACCGCCCGTTGAAGACCATACAGAGTTCAGCTATGTCGGGAAAGCGGTGATGAGGACGGATTCCTATGAAAAGGTAACAGGAAAGGCCATATATACCGCTGACCTGAGATTGCCGGGAATGGTGTTTGCTAGAATACTGAGGCCCCCGTCCCACGGTGCCAGTCTGAAATCCGTTGATGTCTCGGCTGCAGAAGAAATGCAGGGAGTAGAGGTGGTCCGTGACGGGGATTTTATTGCAGTACTGTCTGAAAACCGCGACACAGTGGATGAAGCCATTGTAAAAATTGATGCTGAATACACTTTCGACGAACTGGATGTCAATGACAGGACATTGTTCGACTGGCTGCAGAACCCTGATTCAGCAGTAAATGTATTACGGAGTACGGGAAATATTGACCAGGGCTCCAGGGCGTCCGACTTCATTTTTGAATCGGAGTTTCATGATGGTTACTGTGCCCATGCATCCATTGAAACACATACAGCGCTTGCAATGCTTGAAGGGGACAAGCTTACGGTATGGGCGGCAACCCAGACTCCTTTCGGACTTCAGGATGCACTGGTGAGGGAATTTGACATGCCTCATGAAAAGGTACGGGTAATAGTACCATTCGTGGGCGGGGGATTCGGCGGCAAGATAGCTTTTCAGGAAGGGATTGAGGTTGCAAGACTGGCAAAACTGTCAGGAAAGCCCGTAATGCTTGAATGGACAAGGGAGGAGGAGTTCTTTTATGATAACTTTCATCCGGCTTCAGTTATCAGGATCAAATCAGGGATTGATAAGGACGGTCTGATAAAAATGTGGGACTATCATCTTTATTACGGAGGCACCAGGGGTGCCGATGCAATTTATGATGTGCCCCATGTAAGGATCACAAACTACAGCCAAAGCAAAAAGACGGGTCCTGTTCATCCGGTGCTTACCGGTTCATGGCGGGCTCCAAACAATAATACCAACACTTTTGCACGGGAGTCGCAGATAGACATGATGGCATCAAAAGCAGGTATTGACCCGCTTGAATTCCGCCTGAAAAATTTAAAGGATGAAAACATGATTGACTGTCTGAAGGCTGCAGCTGATAAATTTGGCTATACGCCGGCAAAAGCACCCAGCGGCAGGGGAATAGGAATAGCCTGCGGCTTTGATGCAGGAACCTGGGTGGCTGTAATTGCACAGGTCATAGTTGACAGGCCGAGCGGCAGGATAAAAGTGGAAAGGGTTGTGGCCGCACAGGATATGGGATTGTGTGTCAATCCGCAGGGTGCTGTGCTGCAGATGGAGGGTTGTGTGAATATGGGATTGGGATATGCCCTGAGAGAGGAAGTGTTTTTTGAGGGAGGAAAGGTGTTTACAAACGGATTTGATAATTATGAAATACCGAAATTCTCATGGATCCCGGAAATCGAATGTGTAATTCTCGACAGGCGGGATAAACCCCCGAAGGGAGGAGGGGAACCCGTTATTATAGCCATAGGGGCAATAATAGCCAATGCTGTTTATGACGCAACCGGGGCCAGGCTGTACAGGATGCCTATGAGTCCCGAAAGGGTGCTGGAAGCTTTGGAAAAAGTCTGATGGAATAATCTGATGAAATAACCTGATGGAATAATCTGCCATGCTGTGTTGTCTATAACTATGTTATAAACCAATAAAATCATGGAAAAATGAAAAAGAGAACCACTAATCTGAAAATCATGTTATCAGGAATGATAATTTTTGTTTTCACCATTATGCCTTTTTCACTTAACGGACAGGCAGGCAAGGTTAATTTCAGCGGGTCATGGGCACTGAATGCAGATAAAAGTACATTTGGTCCGGGTCCGGGCGGACAGGCTCCGCAGGGTCAGCGGCCGGGAGGCGGGTTTGCCGGCGGAAATTTTGTCGTCAGCCAGGAGGCCGGTCAGCTTACAGTGGAAAGAACAAGAGGAGACCAGGCCTTCACTTCAAAATACAGTCTTGATGGCAGGGAGAGTATCAACTCAACAGGAAGGGGTGAGAGCAGGTCGACTGCTTCATGGCTGCCTGACGGGAAAACCCTCAGAATAGTCACAACGCGTACATTTTCAAGAGGCGCTCAGGATATGGAAATAAAAACCACTGAAGAATGGACACTCAGCGCAGCGAATGTGCTTACTATCGTATCAACTTCCTCAACTCCCGGCGGGGAAAGGAAGACAACGATGGTGTATGATAAGAAATAGGAAAATTACTGAAAAACAATTAATTAAACAGGGGGTCCCCACGCATGAGGACCCCCTGTCTTGTTAACCCCGGGGCCAGACCAGCCTATAGAGTTTTCCGGCCTTTTATCCTGAACCGTTTTTTATAAGCTTAATTGATTCCGGGATTTACTATGTTAAGTGCCTGTCTTTCTGCCTGCCTGTCTCTTATAATGTCGATAAACTCCTCTCCTGAAAGCCTGAAGTTGTCTGTTTCCTCCGGCATTGCCAGGTAAAGCACTGTTCCGGGTTTCAGCCCGTCTTCAATAACAGTTGACCTTTCATTGGATTCTCCGAGTACAACGATCTGTTTCACACCGTTTTTTGTATAAACCACGGGGATGCCGTCAATTCCGGTGTGAACACATTCATTGGGAATATAAGTGACATTGTCAAATGTTTTGATGATGATCTTGTTACTCGTGGTCATGGATGGTCTCAGCTGCAAATCAGTGCCTTCCAGTTTTATCTGGACTTCAAACACCTTTGTGTCGGAATTGGGTAATTTTTCGCCGATATTGGCTACGCTGAGAACATTACCGGTATACCTCTTGTCGGGAAAGGCATCAACACTGACCGTAACCAGCTGACCCGGTTGTACCTTATTCACTTCCACCTCACTTACATATACCTTTGACATCATCACCTCGAGATCGGGTATTGTGGCAATGACCCTGTCGATGGGATTGATCATAGATCCCACCTTTCTTTTTGAGCCGAACCTGTCTCTTTTATAAATCACCATTCCGGGAGAAGGAGACGTTATTACAAAGCCTGAAAGAACCTCTTCATAATCGTTTATTCTCTTTTCAATTCTTGAGACCCATATTTTTTGTGAACGTATCTTTTGCTGGGTCTGAGCTGCTATCAGAGTTTTGCTTCTCCTGAGTTGTTCGAGAACTCTTTTTTGTTTTTCCAGGTTGATCTCTGCCTGACGTATTGTGGTAGGAGGTTCAAATTTGGAATTCTTCAGGGTGATCTCCGCTTCTTCAACAGCATGAATCTGATTGGATATCTGATCCCTGATATCGGTCATGCTGACTGCAGTGTCAAGAAGTGCCATTTCAAGGTTTGACTGCAGTGTTACAAGCCTCTCCCTGGAGTCTTTCAGTGAATTGTCAAATTCAGTCCTGTCAAGGGTTGCTATGTAATCACCTGTTTTAACCACCGTACCTTCCGGTATCAGATCAGTGATTTTAATGTTCGAACCCCTTACATCTCTTCCCCGCATTATCTCGGGAGCTTGTATATCCACAGAATTTTCTGCAAACAGTTCGCCGGTAGTCGATATTGATATCTCAAAATTTCCGTATGAGACTTCGGTGAACATGTTTTCCATATCATGTTTTCTTGTGGTGACATTGTTGAATACCAACAAAGTTGTCATTGCAACAACCACAACAATAATGGTTATAATTATTGTTCTTTTCATTGGAATAATTTTAATACCATAATGTGTATAACAAATTTCCGGGCACAAAGTTATAAGAAATCAGTTTTTAATTGATTCATAATCATAATTTAACAATTATTAACACTGTGATTGGCTGTCTAATGGCCTGTATTATTTCTCTTTCGGCATTCTGCAGATCCCGTTTAATTGCGTATTTTACCCCTTGCTTACAAATGCGGATTTTTAGTCCTCTTTTGAAGAAGGAATTACATGAGCGAACAAATTAAAAACAGATATTGCAGTTAATGAAAAAGGTATTTTTGTTTTTTGCGGCAACAGTTTTCAGTATGAGCCTTTTCTCACAGGAGCTTGCCCAATGGCGGGGACCTGCACGGGATGGTATATACAGGGAAAGCGGACTGATGAAGGAATGGCCCCAGGCAGGACCGGAAATGATATGGCATTTTGATGACCTGGGACAGGGATTCAGCTCAGCAGCTGTTACCTCCGCAGCTGTTTTTACCACCGGCATGACAAAAGGCGTGGGTTATATTTATGCCTTTGACCACAGAGGAAAACTCCTTTGGAAAAAGGATTATGGAAAGGAATGGAACGAGAGCCACAGCGGTGCCAGATCAACTCCACTGGTTGTGGGGGACAAGCTTTATATCATGAGTGCCTACGGAAGACTGAGTTGTATGAGTACTGCTGACGGCCGGACAATATGGTCAGTCGATTTTCTGAGTCAGCATGATGCAAGGAACCTGACCTGGGGGATAACAGAAAATCTTGTTCATGACGGAAACACACTGTACTGTGCTCCCGGAGGCCGTGATGCAAATGTTGTTGCGCTGGACCGGAACAGCGGCAGGATTATCTGGAAAAGTAAGGGCAGTGGTGAAAAGTCGGGATATTGTTCACCTGTTATTGTGAACCTTCCTTCAAGGAAAATGCTTGTTACAATAATGGAGAGGTCGATCCATGGCTTTGACGCTGCGACCGGTGAGCTCTTATGGAAACACGGACATATAAATTCCTACAGCGTCCATCCTAATGTTCCGGCATATAACGATGGTTACCTGTATTGTACAATAGGATACGGTATAGGCGGTGTTATGCTGAAGGTTTCCCCTGACGGAACGAAGATTACCGAGGTATGGAAAAATGCCAGGCACGATCCCAAAATCGGTGGATTTGTTGTACTCAACGACAGGATATATGGTGCTGGTGATTTTAACCGCAGTTTTTTCTGCCTCGACTGGAAAACGGGCAGGATTATTTATCAGGTGAATCAGCTGGCTCCTTCAAACATTATTGCCAACGACGGCCTTTTCTACGTCTACGCTGAAAGAGGCACGGTTAATCTTGTGGAACCCACCGGCTCCGGCATAAACATCATAAGTTCATTCAAGGTTCCGCGGGGTTCAGGACCTCACTGGGCTCACCTTGTGATAAAAAACAAGAGACTTTATGTCCGCCACGGAAACTCCCTCATGGTTTATGACATAGCCCGGTGATCCGGCCAAGGGTCATTAATTTCCGATAAGGACCGGCTTTCCGAGACCGGCCTTCTCAAGCGCTTTTATCTGGCTTGCGGCATCACCTGCCACCAGGTAATACATCCTGCCGGGAATAATGTATTTGTTCGTTATTGCCCTGTGTTCTTCCAGGCTCATATTTCTGATAATCTCTTCCTCCCGTTTTACATAATCATCGCTTAAATCATATTTGCCTATGGTTGAAAGCATGTTTACAAGTGCCTGGTTTGTTTCAAAGCGAAGAGCGTTAGATCTTATCATTGAATTCCTGATGAAGCGGAGCTCGTCTTCGCCGATACCTTCACGGTATTTTATCATTTCATCCCTGAAAATGCCCAGCGATTCAAAGGTTGCATCGGAACGTACACTCGATGAAGCAATAAAGGGTGCAATAGTTTTCATTTCCTGAAATGAACTGCGGGCGCCATAGGTAAAACCTTTCTCTTCCCTGAGTATCTGCATTAATATACTTGAAAATGCCCCTCCAAGCCTGTAATTCACAAATTCAGTCTTTATAAAGTCGGGATTATCCCTTGAGATAGCAGGATAGCCAATATAAATCACTGACTGCCTTGATCCGGGAATGTCCAGGAAAAATATTTGGGATTTTTCGGGAACGGCAGGAGCAGGATATGAGTTGAAGGCAACTTCCTTAACTGCCCATTCTTCTTCAAATGGTTTCAGTGCTTTCAGTACCTGGTCCTCACTTACATTACCCGATATGTGTACCCTTGTTACTGAGGGTGATATATTTTTTTCGTACCACGATTTAAGGTCTTCAAGTCTTATTTTTTCTATTGACTCCCTGGTGCCGTCAGGGTTATATCCGAAAATATGATCCGGGCCATATACAAGTTTATGGAATACAATATTTGCAATTCTTGCCGGCTGGGCTTCCGATTGTATTATTCTGTTCCGTATCCTGTTTTGTGCTATAGTAAATTCCGCCTCATCCCACCGGGGTTCAAGGATGATTTCTTTCAGCAGGGCCATTGTCCGGTCAAAATTCCTTGAAAGGGTGCTGAGACTGAAAACGAGTTCTTCACTGTCTGCAGATATATTGAATGAGGAACCCAGAAGCTCAATCTCTTCTTCCAGCTCTTCAGGTGTTTTGTTTTTTGTTCCCTGGGGGAGAACAGCAGCAAGCATTCCGGCTACCCCGGGGAGATCAGTATTGTCCTGTAACACACCACCGTCTATTGTCAGTTTTATGCTGACAAGCGGAAGTTCAGTATTGTTTATGCCATATACCCTGATCCCGTTTTTCAGTGAGGCCCTCCATATTGCGGGTATGTTCACCTCCGGTTCCTCTCCCGGGGGCGGCTCTGAGCTGCGGTCAATAACAGATTCAGTCTTTTTAATCACTTCATCTCCGGTGCCGCTTATCTCAACCTGTGTGGCCTCTGCTATGTCTTCTTCCTTTATACGGGCTGAGACTGAATTTACGGCAGCAAGATCTGTGCTTCCCTTTGGGACAAAGCTGGCGACAAGGTGATTCCTGCCTTTGATATACTGTTCGTAAACCCTCTTTACATCTTTCCGGGTCACGGACCTGATGTTTTCAATATCTTTTACAAGGTAGCCCGGGTCGCCTGAAAAGATATTATAATAGGCAAGCCTGACTGATTTTCGCAGAACACTGCTCAGACCGTCATAAAATCCTTTTTCCGATACTGCCTTTACTTTTTCAATATCCCTGCGGCTTATTCCTTCTTTTTCAAATCTGTCAAAAGCTTCAAAAACAGCTTCCTCTATCTCGACAAGAGATTTTCCTTCATCTGCTCTTACCGTGATCACAAACTCACCGGCAAGTTCTTCCGTATTATTGTTGACATTAACAAAGGAAGTAAGCTGTTTCTCTTTTACCAGCACATTGTACAGCGGCGCTTTTTTCCCGGATGCAAGTATTTTTGCAAGGAAATCAAGTGCATAGGCATCCTTGTGATAAGCCTGGGGAACAGGCCATACCATTGTTAATTCCGGGACATTGGCAAAACTGTCTTCATGATAAAGCCTGATGGTTTTTTCCGGAGCCGGTACCATAGCTGTTCTGCGGGCCGGCTGGCCGTGAGGCTGTATTTCACCAAAATATTTTTCTATCAGCTGTTTTGCTTCCTCCGTTTCAAAATCTCCCTAGAGGACAAGGGTTGCGTTGTTGGGGCCGTAAAAATCCTCATAAAATTCCTTTACATCATCAACTGTTGCATTGCGGATGTCTTCCATATCCCCGATGGTGGTCCAGCTGTAGGGATGGCCCGCGGGATAAAGGTTTTCGGAGATCAGATGCTCGGTAAATCCGTATGGCTGGTTGTCATAACCCTGTCGTTTTTCGTTCTGTACCACGTTTTGCTGGATGGCAAGAGCCCTCGGGGTTACCGAATTGATAAAGAATCCCATCCTGTCCGATTCAAGCCACAGCACTTTTTCCAGTGCATTTTTTGGAAACTGTTCAAAATACATTGTTACATCCCTGGTGGTACCGCCGTTGTTTGATCCGCCGGCCGCTTCCAGTATCCTGTCAAATTCCCCTGTCGGTACATTCTCTGAGCCCATGAATAACAGATGTTCAAAGAGGTGTGCAAAGCCTGTTTTGCCGGGTTTTTCCCTGCCTGAGCCAACATGGTACATTATTGCACAGGCCATCATCGGGTCGGAATGATCCTTGTGCAGGATGACCTGAAGGCCGTTGGGCATTACGTATTTTTCAAATTCCACGCTGAGCATGTCCGGGGAAGACTCGGTGGATTTCCCGCATGATGCAAAGATGAGTGCGCTTAGCGTTATCATTAAAATGATTGCTGATGAATAAGATCCTGTTTTCATTGATATAAACTGATTGTATTAAAATCCGGATAAGCAAAGCTGCTAAATTATAAAAATATTTGTGGTCGCGGCTTTGTTCTGCAGTTACCGGAATCGGGAGAGGCAGGGCTATTAAATAATAAAAATATTTGTAGTCGCGGCTTTGTTCTGACGGTTACCGGAATCGGGGGAGGCAAAATATTATATGGTATATGATTTCCGGAGGGTATGAACATTTGTAAATTTTATGTATATTTCCATTTCAAAACCCGGAGAGTGAAAAAAACACATTGATTTTAAACTCATTACTATAGCTGATTGAGAAATAGAATAAACTACAAATATTGGAATTAAATGGAAACAGTAATCTCAAAAACCCGTGAAATTCTCGGAAGAGAGGCAGCTGTAAAAGGTGCGGCACTTATCCGTGAAGCAATAAAAACCGGAGGTGAGGCCAGTATTATAATGGCAACGGGTGCATCGCAGTTTGACATGCTGAGTGTGCTTGTCAGGGAAGATATCGACTGGTCGCTGGTTACAGCTTATCATCTGGATGAATATATTGGTCTTCCCATAAGCCATCCGGCCTCGTTCAGGAAATATCTCAAAGAGAGATTTGATGACATAGTCAGGCCCAGGGAATTTGTTTATATCAATGGTGAAACCGATCCGGCCGGAGAATGTAAAAGACTGGGAGACCTCATTGGCAGGCGTACAGTTGATGTGGCATTCGTGGGAATAGGCGAAAACGGACATCTTGCATTCAATGATCCTCCTGCTGATTTTGAGACTGAAGATCCATATATCATTGTGAATCTTGATGAGGCCTGCCGCCGTCAGCAGCTTGGGGAAGGATGGTTCCCCTCCTTTGAAGATGTGCCGGAACAGGCAAGCAGCATGTCAATTGCACAGATTATGAAATCAAAGGCAATAATCTGTACTGTTCCCGATCTGCGGAAAGCAGAAGCGGTCAGAAACACATTGAATGAAGCAGTTTCACCACTTGTTCCTGCCACTATTCTCCGAAATCACGGGAATGCCTGGCTCTTCCTTGATGAGGATTCGGCTTCACTGCTGTAGATGATCAGGGGAAATGGCTGCAGCTTCAATCCTCTCGTTCCCGGCAGGTTTGATCAGTTAATCATTAAATATATCAGGTCATGGCAACGAATTTGAATAAAATGAAAAACAGTAAACTTGCTTTAAGTGTTTCAATCGGTCTGGTTATCGGTGTGGCAATAGGAGTGATTATTGGTGCTGCAACCGGTGAACTGGTATTGTGGCTGGCTCTGGGTATTGGTTGCGGAATAGCACTGGGTGCCGGAATAGGCGGCAGCCTGGAAGGCAGGGACAGGAAGAGGCAGCAGGAGAATGAATAGTTATCATTTACTCAGAATTTTTTCAGGCAGAGATGAATTACAGAATAAGGGAAGCAACTGAAGAAGATTTTCCTGCCGTCCTTTCGCTTATCAGGGAACTTGCTGAATATGAAAAAGCTTCCGGACAGGTGACCAATTCCGTGGAACAGATGAAGAGGGAAAAGGAATATTTCATGTGTTATGTTGCTGAAAATGATAAAAAGGAAATAATAGGAATGGCTCTTTTCTACTTCGTTTATTATACCTGGGTTGGCAAATCCCTCTACCTTGATGATATTTATGTCAGGAAGGATTTCAGAAAAAACAGGGTGGGCAGCGCCCTTATGAGAAAAGTGTTTGAAGTTGCGGAAGCTGAGAACTGCAAAAGGATCAGGTGGCAGGTACTGGACTGGAACGAACCGGCAATAGAGATGTACAGGAGTATAGGTGCTGTGATTGAGGATGAATGGCTGAACTGTACTTTTGATGCCGAAGGGATCAGTAACTTTTTAAAAATCCGTCCCGGGAAAAGTGCTTCCTGATCTTTGGGAGTGCTCTGGTGTAAACGGATTAAAATGTTCAGGTTACGAATATCAGCGGGACAGCTTTCAAACAGAATAGAATGGATAAGTTGCGGATATCACTGGTATAGTTTTTAAGCAGAATAGAATGGATAAGTTGCGGATATCAACGGCACAGTTTGAAAACAAAAGCGGCGACAAGGCCTATAATCTGGAAGTAATCCGGAAGCTGGCCCGGAAAGCTGCGGAGGAAGGCTCCCGGATAGTTGCTTTTCATGAGTGTTCGGTTACCGGATATACATTTGCGCGTAAGCTTTCCCCGGAACAGATGCTCGGTCTTGCGGAACCTGTTCCGGAAGGGGAAACAATTCAGAAACTTGCCGGGATAGCCAACGATTACAACCTTGTTGTTTTGGCGGGACTCTTTGAGAAAGACCATGATGACAGGATATATAACACTTATGTATGTGTTGACAGGAACGGACTGGTGGCAAAACACAGAAAATTGCATCCCTTTATAAGTCCTTACCTTACTCCGGGGGATTCATATACCGTTTTTGACCTTCTGGGGTGGAAATGCGGTATCCTGATATGCTATGACAACAATATCACAGAAAATGTTCGGGCGACAAAACTGCTCGGAGCCGATATAATATTCATGCCCCATGTGACAATGTGCACCCCTTCAACCCGTCCGGGTGCCGGCTTTGTGGATCCGGAGCTGTGGTATAACCGGGAAAATGATCCCACATCACTGAGGCTGGAGTTTAACGGTATGAAGGGGAGGACCTGGCTTATGAAATGGCTTCCTTCACGGGCCTGGGACAATGCCGTCTATGTGATCTTTGCAAATCCTGTCGGCATGGATGATGATCAGCTAAAAAACGGATGTTCAATGATAATTGATCCTTTCGGGGATATTATTGCAGAATGCCGTTCATTCGATGACAGTATTGAAACAGCATCCATTATTCCCGGGAAGCTCACTCAGGCCGGAGGATACCGTTACCTTAATGCCCGCCGGCCGGAACTGTACAGTGATATAACCGGGAAGGCCCATGATGCGGAACAGAAAGTGAGCTGGCTCGGCAATGATCGTTCCGGCTGATATCCTGAACTAGTGCTACCGGCTGATGAAAAACTGTGAAACATTTTTTATCTGTTGTTTTTTACTGCTTACAGCTTGCTTAAACCAGGCAAATATGGAAAAGGATTTTTGTGAAGCCCTGAAAGCCAATGACCGGGAACGTTTGCAGGAAATAGCTGACAGTGTTTTGAAAAGCCTGGACAGCAAGGCAGACCGGCAGATGAATTTTGAAAAGATAGAGACATGGATCAGCAGTAATAATTGTGTTGCATCAGTATTTGCCAGCCCTTATCTCCTGGATACCGATCCGCCCGTCAAGGAATTTATTCTGAATCTCAAAGATGGTTCTGTCAGGATCCTGGATCTGAGACTATCTCCTTCCGGCTGGAAAATAACCGTCAAATAGATTATTACAATGGATAAAAAAGATTTCGGACGGAAACAGAAAATGATGGAAGCTTCGCTCCGTGATGTGAAAACTGCTTTGTCAGCTATATCCGGTGTGGTGGCTGTTGGTATCGGACTGAAGGAATCCGGCAGGAAATTTACTGAAGAGATTTCTTACCGTGTCTATGTGCCGGTTAAAAAAGATCTTGCGGAACTGAAGCCGGAAGAAGTAATTCCGGCTTTGATTGATGGTATTCCCACTGATGTTCTTACACCCTATTCTGTTTTAAATGATTCGGGGGTATGCGGTGAAGAGAGAATGACACTGGGCCTGAAACGTCCGCTGGTGGCGGGAATAGCTGTTTCAGGCGATTCAGACAGTTACGGGACGCTCGGGTGGTTCGGCAAACTGGATGACGGGACAGATGTTTTACTTACCAGTAAACATGTTTTATATGATGATACAAATCAGACTGACCGGAGGAAGCTTAAAACTGCCCAGCCCAGGCTTGCCGGATCAGCCACGGCTCTTTGCGCCGGATCCGGAAATGATAATGTGATAGGGGAATCCGTCATCGGGATCCGGGATATTCATCCTTCAAGTGATACCTCGGTGGATTGTGCCATTGCAAGGATAAATCCGGAATTTGCACAGGATATTGTTCTGAGAATAACAAATGATTCAACCCGGGAGGTGTTGTCAGTGAGGGGTACTGCCTCTGCCGTAATAGGTGACAGTGTAAGGAAGATAGGAGCCCGTTCGGGCTTTACCAGGGGCAGTGTTATACATATCGGTGATATTGCCGTTTCTGCCACATCTGATTCAGAGGAAACAGCTGTTGCGGTCCGTCAGGGGCAGGTGCTTATCATCCCGGACCCTTCTGAAAACTACCGGGTTATGGAAGGAGGGATCTGCAAGCCTGCCTTTACCAACAGCGGTGACTCAGGTGCTGTCATACTCAACCGGGACGACAGGATCATTGCACTTAACTGGGGAGGAGACAGGACTACCGGTAATGTTGGAATAACAGTAGCCTGTAAGATTCAAAATGTACTGGATAAACTGAGAAGTGCCGGTTATGCTGTTACCCTGTCTGTCAGTCCACCGGAAACTTTTTCGGGGTGATCATGTCCGGGCTTTAATATCCCTGAAGCTGTATCGGCGGGAACTGTTGTTTTTCCGGAAGAATATATTTTATATCCCAAATTCCCGTAAAAATGCGGATGTTGTTCTGCGAAAAATTTATATTTGGGATTTTTGTTTCAGCAAACCGGGAATGATATCAAATGATGCCGGAACCGGTCCGGCGGTCTGAAGCATTAATAAAAAAACGAATACCGGCTTTGTACCGAATAAATGACCGGATCTTCAGCGGTCAGGCCGTATCTTGCGTTGAATTTTATTTTATTTACTTGTCAAATACTGTCATATGAAGAAAAAGGTTAAGAAAAGGATATTTGTTGCTGCTCTCATTCTTGTCTGCCTGAGCCTGATATTTTTTATCCTTGTCAGATATTTATTGTCATTCTCTGTCAAACCCGGGGACTACCTGGTTTCAAATGTGGATTATGGTCCGGTCTACACAGCTGTGCCGGCCAACGGTATTATTAATCCTGAAAATGAAGTACTCCTGCTCAGTCCTTCATCAAGTGTGATCTCCTCCCTTTACAGGGCTCCCGGAAGCAGGGTGTCGAAAGGAGATATAATACTGAGGCTGGATTCAAAATCACTTATGCAGGAAATAGATAATCTGAAGGACCAGCTCGAAGTGATGGAAAATGATCTTCAGAAAAACAGGCTGAACTCAAGAAGTACCAGGGTTGATCTTGATTATAGTGCAGAAGTAAAACGCCTGAGGATAACTTCACTCAGGACGGAGATAGCGGATCAGGAGCAGCTTCTCAGTGTAGGGGGGATCTCACCGGCCCTGCATGAACAAACCAAAGAAGAACTGGTACTGGCGGAAAAAGACCTTAACATGACACTTGAAAAAAATTCAATACGTCTTAAGCAGCTTGAAGCAGATGAAAAAGGACTTCAGCTTCAGATTGACATGAGAAACAAAGAGCTGGCTCTGAGGCAGGATCTTATGGAAAGACTTACGATAAGGGCACCCTCCGATGGCATTATCCTGGGTATTTATACCAATGTGGGTGAAAGGGTGGAGAAAGATAAACTCCTGGTTAAAATGTCTGACCTGTCAACTTTTAAAATAGAGGCTACAATAGATAATCCCTATGTAAGTCAGGTCAAGACCGGCGGGGAAGTGTATGCCCTCGTTAATGATATCAGTCTCAAAGGCAAGATTGGTACTGTATCTCCTGTGATGAGAGATAAAAAGATAGAATTTGACGTTTTTCTCGATCACAGTCATTACGATAAACTGATTCCCAACATGGAAGTTGTGCTTCAGATTGTGACCCAGAAAAAGGACAGTGTGTTACGGGTTGGAAATGGTCCGGCTTTCAGCAGGGCCAGGAACCAGGATTTGTTTGTAATAAATACTTATAAGGCTGTTAAGAAAACAGTTACAACCGGACTGATAGGAACTGAACATGTTGAAATTACTGACGGCCTTAATCCCGGTGACAGGGTGATTGTTTCCAATATTCACCTTTCCAGACATATACGTGAATTTGAACTTGCAGATTTATAAATTGAAATGTTATATGAGAATTAATTTCAGATATAGTTTTTTTGTTTTCCTTTTATCGGTCCTGATACATCCTGTTTCAGGCAAATTAAACGATACTGTTGCATTTACACTGAGCTTGAAAAATGTTGTTGACCTGGCCATATTACAGTCAGCTTCGGTTAAATATGCCCAGAACACGAATGTTAACTATTACTGGCGGTGGAAAAATTTTCAGAGCAGTTTCAGACCCCAGCTTACCCTTACGGGTGAAGTGCCGAACTTTACCCAGCAAAACATACCGGTGGTTCAGCCTGACGGAAGTATTGAATTCAGGAAAGTATCCCAGCTTCAGGGATCATCGCAGCTTGCCCTGAGCCAGTCGATTCCCGGAACGGGAACATCTGTATATGCAGCAACCAACCTGTATCGTGTTCAGGATTTTATCAAGAATTCCGTGGAATATTCCGGCAGTCCTTTCCAGATCGGTTTAACCCAGCCAATATTTGCCTATAACAATATGAAATGGCAGAAAAAGACTGAACCACTGATATATGAAGAATCACAGAAACAATTTGTTGAATCAACCGAAAGGATTGCACTTCAGGCCACCATTTATTTTTTCAGATATCTGATGATTCAGACAAACTATAATCTGGCGGAAAACAATCTGAAAAACAGTAATAATAATCTCAAAATTGCAGAAGTGAGGAGGCAGCTTGGAAAGATATCGGAAAATGATTTTGCACGGATTCAACTGTCTGTTTTCAATGCACAGAAGGCAATGAATAAAGCCAGCATGGATCTTAAAAATGCCGATTTTGAGTTGAAGTCATATATCAACCTTGATCAGCATCAGAAGATTGAACTGGTAATACCGGTTGAAATGTATCTTTTTGAAGTTGATCCGGACAAGGCATTGGAAGAGGCAAAGGAAAACCGCAAGGAAACTCCTTACTTTGAAAGAAGACTTATTGAGGCGGAAAGGGATCTGAGGAGAGCCAAAAGAACTTCCGGCTTGAGTGCTACGGTGGTTGGAAGCTTTGGCCTTTCCAACAGTGCTGATACTTACGGAGGCGTCTATGACCAGCCTGAGAAACAAAGAGTGATCAGTCTTAATATGAGTATACCGGTGCTGGACTGGGGCCGGTCTGCATCAAGTATAAAGCTGGCCGAATCAAGGCGTGAACTTGTGGTCTATGATGTGGAGAAGGAAATCAAGGACTTTGAACGGGAAGTGGTTGTACAGGTTGAACAGTTCGGACTGTTTCGTGACCAGATCACCACGGCGCAGGAAGCGGATAAGGTGGCTGAGAACGGATATCTTATTGCCCTTAATAAGTTTCAGAGTGGTGAAATAAGTATTACCGACCTTAATATCTCACTTTCTGAACGCGAGAGTGCCAAAAGAGACTATATCACTGCTATTGAGAGCTACTGGCAGTCATTTTACCGTTTAAGGATACTTACTCTTTATGATTTTGAGGGGAATCATAAAATAATGTATGATAACCCCATGCTGGATCAGCAGTAAATTGGGGGATTACCTCCTCACTTTGTTCGTCGGTGATCCCCGTTTCGCGTCCGCAGGATTGCTCCCCGCTGCGTCCGCAGGATTACCTCCTCACTTTGTTCGTCGGTGATCCCCCCCCGGGAGATGCTTTAAACTCATCAGATCAATCCTTGCTTCGCAGGATTTTGTTTTATTCAAATCCTTCACTCAGGCAAGCCTGGTTCAGTATTTTCATAAAACAAAAAATCCCGCAGCTCAAGCTGCGGGATTGATCTGATGAGTTTAGCGGAGAAAGAGGGATTCGAACCCCCGGTCCCACGCAAGCAGGACAACGGTTTTCAAGACCGCCGCATTCGACCACTCTGCCATTTCTCCGTTGAAAATATAATATTTTTTGTTCTTCATTCTTTTTTTTGATAAAAAACCTTATAAAAGACAGTATATCAGATACGTGTAAATTTATGAACAGATTGTCAACAAGTTAGGGCCAAAAATGCACGTAAAAGACCATTTAATGGCCGTTTACATCTGTTTTAACATAATTTGGTAATGTTGGAAAAAAACACGTTTTTGTGTCTTAAAGTCCCACTAAATGTGCAAAGAAGGCAAGAATTAATTTGCTTATGAATTTAAATGAAATAAATTTGTATTCAATTAGTAGGATTGGTCTAACCTTTAATTTAATTTACTATGACAAAGAAAGAATTGGTTGCTTCCATCGCAAAGGAATCAGGCCTTACAGTTAAGGATTCAACAAAAGCCCTGAATGCATTTGTGACCTCAGTTGGAATTGCCATGAAATCGGGCGAAAGGCTTCAGCTTCCAGGTCTTGGCACATTCAAGGTAACCCAGAGAAGTGCACGGGTCGTTCGTAATCCGCGGACCGGTGAAAAACTGAATGTTCCTGCAAAGAAGGTGGTAAAATTCAAAGCAGCCCCTGCCCTTGACAAAGAACTTTAATCGTAGATGATTGAAATTGTCCGGAGGGTGTCAGCTGACACCCTCTTTTTGTATTTAATTAATAATGATTGCATAGCATTAAAACAAGGCCCTTCTGAAGATATGGACAAAATCAGTTAAATTGTGTTTTTATGCGACAATTAAAGTTTTTTTTATTACTTTTGATTTGTCTAAACATTTCTGACTTTTGAGATATGAATTGTATTATTGTTGATGACGATCAGCTAAGTTGTAAAATTCTCGAAGGCTATGTCCTCAAGTCCTCGTCCCTGAACCTGGTTGGTACATTCAACGATTCTGTGGAAGCCAGAAATGTTATAACCGAAAGACAGGATATCGACCTGGTAATCCTTGATATCAAAATGCCTGAGATGGACGGTTTCGATTTTATCATGAGTCTCGATAACCCCCCGAACATAATTCTTGTTACATCAGCCGAGGAATATGCTCTCAAAGCCTTTGACTTCAATGTCGTGGATTTTCTACTGAAGCCTGTTTCATACGGACGCTTCTGTAAGGCAATAGATAAAACTATCAGGTATTATTCACGGAAGGAGACAGCCAGTACGGGCGATGAGGAAATTTTTATTAAAAAAAGTTCAACACTGGTAAAGCTCAAACTGAAAGATATCATATTCATAGAAGCCCTTGAGAATTATGTTACCCTGAATACCAGGGATGACAGATTCACCATTCATTTCACCATGAAAGCCATTGAGAACCAGCTTCCATCCGGATTATTTATCAGGGTTCACCGTTCATACATCATTAACAAGAGCATGATACAAAGTATCAAGGACAATACTCTTGAACTTCTTGTTGGTGATACCGTGAAAAACATACCGGTAGGAAAATCATTCAGGGATTCACTTCTTAATGACATAAACGTAATGGCGAGATAATTCCGCCCCGTTCAGATGCTTACAAATCGTCAGCTGTTTCTTCTTCACCTTGGTCAGACCACAGACAAGCCATTGATGATTGAAGTTGAAAAAGCTGAAGGAATTTATCTGTACGGCCCTTCAGGATCACAATATATTGATCTTATTTCGGGAGTATCGGTAAGCAATACCGGTCACCGGCATCCGGCAGTGGTTAAGGCAGTAAAAGATCAGGCTGACCGTTATATGCATCTTATGGTATACGGTGAGATGATACAGTCTCCCCAGGTCGGATATGCTTCAAAACTTGCACAGCTGCTTCCTGAAAATCTCAGTGTCTGTTATTTTGTAAATTCCGGGAGTGAGGCAATTGAGGGAGCTATAAAACTGGCACGGAAACATACGGGCAGAAGCAGGGTTGTCTATTTCAGGAATTCATATCACGGAAGCACACTGGGAGCCCTTAGCATACAGGGCAGTGAAAAATATAAAGCTGATTTCAGACCGCTTGTTCCCGATACATTCTCTATAGATTTCAATGACCGGGAAGCACTGTCATTTATTGATGACCGTACTGCCTGTGTTGTTGTAGAACCTGTTCAGGCAGAGGCAGGGGTGATTTGTCCCCGGGAAAACTTCCTGAAGGAGCTGAAAAAGAAATGTTCCGCCAGCGGAGCTCTTCTGGTATTTGACGAGGTTCAGACTGCCTTTGGAAGGACGGGAACACTTTTTGCATTCGAAAAATACGGAGCAATCCCCGATATACTGGTTCTTGCAAAAGCGCTTGGGGGAGGAATGCCGCTGGGTGCTTTTATTTCTTCGCAGGAAATAATGAATGCGATATCCAGAATCCCGCAGCTTGGCCATATTACCACATTCGGCGGTCATCCGGTATGCTGCGCGGCAGGAATGGCATCCCTTGAAGTCATCCTTAAAAATGATCTTGTAAGCCAGGTTCCCGAAAAGGCCGCTCTTTTCAGGAAGGAACTCAGACATCCTGCTGTTCAGGAGATAAGAGGTGAAGGCCTTCTGATGGCCGTTAAGCTGAAAAACACCGCCCTGGTGGACTATTGTGTTGCCCATGCTCCGGGTCACGGGCTGATACTTGACTATTTCCTGTTCTGCAATGATTCGTTCAGAATAGCTCCCCCGCTTGTTATTACCGGGGAGGAGATCATTCTTGCAGCTGCAAGGATACGTGCCCTGCTTGATGAGAGCGTGAAAAATTGTGAAAAGGAATGAAAAGAGCCTGTTATTTGCTTATACTGCTTTTGTCTGTATCATTGACAGGAACCAAGGCCCGGGCAAACAAAGCAGATGCGGGGCTGATACTTGAAAATCTTTATGACCGCATCACCGCGTCAGTGGATGATGATGAGAAGCTCAGACTGAATGATTCCGTACGAATTATACTGGGAGCCTATGCGGAATCGGATTCGGTTTTTGTACACAGCTTTGAAAACCTCCGCTACCTGGGTCAGATAACATCCCCGGACAGGAAGCTCAAGATAATTACCTGGAATGTTTTTCTGAGAAACAGTCCAAACAGGTACTTCTGCTATATCATACGTAAAGAAGGAAGAAAAATGCCCAACACAGTTTTCAGCCTTTCCGGGATGAACCGGGAAGAGCCTGTAAGGGATGATATCATATATACTTCAGACAACTGGTATGGTGCACTTTATTATTCAATCCAGCCTTTCAGAAATAACCGTCAGCTCTGTTACCTGGTTCTAGGGCTGGATTACGGAAACATGAAGGTGTCAAGGAAGATAATCGATGTATTGACTTTTTCCCCGGATGACAGTCTCGTGTTTGGACTGGATTGCTTTATCAGGGAAGAGGGAAGAAAGCTAAGGGAAGTGCTTGAATACTCTCCGGAAGGAATAATATCCCTCAGGATGGAAAATAATAAAACAGTGGTTTTTGATGAGCCTGTCACCGTAATAACAGGACATGGTGACGGCTATGAGCTGACAGCTGCCGGGGTCTCTTTCAGCGGATATGTAAGACAGAGAGGGAACTGGAAATTCGTTTCCGGTATTGATGTAAAGAATAAAAAGAAGAAATGAATTGATTGACTGAATGATGCGCGGAAGAAATATATCCCGTCTGATTTGTTATGATGATCATCGCCAAATTTCTGAAGATCTGCGTAAAAGATTCTCTGATCCTTCAAAATACAAGGTGGAATGCTTCCATTCCCGCCGGGATTTTATGAGAATTGTGGAAAAGCCCGCTGAGACCAGATCCTGCAGGATAGCAATGATAGTGGTGCCGGATAAATCCGGGCAGACAGACATTATTGGAAAAATGACAGACAGGTTAAGCAGGACAGCTCCGGATGCCGGAATAATCCTGATAGTACCTGCCCCGCGAATGGATGAGATAAGGAAGGTCATAAAATTCAATATCGATGCTTATATTGCCAAAAATTCAAATGCAATCCTGAGAATTCACAATGAGGTAAAAAAGCTTGTAAGCGAGCATAATATCAATGTTTTCAGAAAGCGCAGGAATTTATCCCTGTATGTCCTTGCCGGATACATTGTCCTGACTGCACTCTCGGTGCTGATAGCATATTTCAGGTTTCCGGGTTATTTTTAGGCTGTCCGCCTGTTTCTCCGAAAGCCTTTTGTTTCGGGCTGTTCACCTGTTTCTCCGGTATCTTTCCGCTCGTTTCAGGTTTCCCTTAATTCAGTCTGCCCGTCTGTTTTTCTGATTTCCTGATCATTTTCAGTCAGCCTGCCTGTTTCTAAAGCAAATCTTTTTATGCGGAATGACTAAATGTCAGTATATCGTTATGGCATATCTTTTGACGTGCTGCTGCGGAACTTAATTGTTAAATTCTAAATTTTACATAATTATGCAAACCGGAAAGATTGGCGTAACCACAGAGAACATTTTCCCCATAATCAAAAAATTCCTTTATTCTGACCATGAGATTTTTTTAAGAGAACTGATTTCCAATGCTGTTGATGCAAGCCAGAAGATCAGGGCAATGGCTTCAACGGGAGATTACAAGGGGGATCTGGGAGATCTGACCATAAAGGTGGAAGTTGACAAGAAGAAAAAAACCATTAAAATATCCGACAGGGGAGTGGGCATGACCCGGGAGGAGCTGGATAAATACCTCAATCAGATAGCATTTTCAAGTGCCAATGAATTTCTCGATAAATACAAGGACCAGGCCAGTAACCTGATAGGTCATTTCGGTCTGGGTTTCTACTCATCCTTCATGGTATCTGACAAGGTTGAAGTGATAAGCCGTTCATGGCAGGATGATGCAGAGGCTGTCAGGTGGACCTGCGACGGAAGTCCTGAATACACCATTGAAGGAGCCGAAAGAGATTCGCGGGGAACCGATGTCATCCTTCATATTGACAAGGAGTCAAAGGAATTTCTTGAAGAAAGCAGGATAGAACAGCTTCTGAATAAATACTGTAAGTTTCTTCCCGTTGAAATTGCATTCGGCAGGGAACAGGAATGGAAAGACGGAAAATATGTCGATACGGGAAAGGACAAGATCATAAACAACACAAAGCCTGCATGGACAAAGAAACCGTCAGAACTGAAGGAAGAGGATTACCAGAAATTCTACCGTGAACTTTACCCCATGGGAGATGAGCCTCTTTTCAACATTCATCTCAATGTGGATTATCCTTTTAAGCTGACCGGTATTCTTTATTTTCCGAAAATAAAAAATAATATAGAAATTCAGAAAATCAAGATACAGCTCTATTCAAACCAGGTGTTTGTGACTGATTCGGTAGAAGGTATTGTGCCGGAATTCCTGACACTTCTTCACGGTGTCCTGGATTCTCCCGACATACCTTTGAATGTTTCGCGCAGTTACCTGCAGAGCGATATGAATGTTAAAAAAATATCGGGCCATATTACCAGGAAAGTGGCTGACAGGCTGAATGAGATTTTCAAAAAGGACCGTCCGGAATTTGAAAAAAAATGGGACAGCCTCAAGCTCTTTATTAATTACGGAATGATAACCGAGGAGAAGTTCTATGAGAAGGCAGCCGGGTTTGCCTTGTTGAAAAATACTGATGACAAGTACTTTACTTTTGAGGAATATGAAAAGCTCATTAAGGAAAACCAGACTGACAGACACAAATCCCTCATATATCTGTATACAACAAGCAAGACAGACCAGTATTCCTATATTGAAAAGGCAAAAAACAAGGGTTATGACGTCCTGGTTCTTGATGGCCAGCTGGATGTACATCTTATAAACCATCTGGAAACAAAATTCAAGGACTCGAGGTTTGTAAGGGTTGATTCGGACGTTG
>JAAYKX010000323.1 GCA_012522155.1 Bacteroidales bacterium | reverse complement strand
TTTTCTCTCAATCACTTTTTTGTTTGCAGTCAGGTCGGGCATGCCGTAGAGAGTGTTGTGAAGCACTCCGTGAACAATATTACAGCTCTGTATCAGTTCATCGGCAAAGATGGCATGATCTCCTTCACTGAATCCCACCACATGAAGAATATGCGGCCTGAGTGCAAGACTTATTACTGCCGAGGCAGCAAGCTGGCCCTGGGCAAATGAAGGATCGGGAGAAAAATGAGCAAGACCTGCCCTTGCCTGACGAAAGACAGTGAATGATCCGTCTGCAAGTTCGCCGATCATCTCATCCTTGGCAAGCATTTTGGCAATATCCATCTCGGCAGAAGTGCCGGGAGGATTATTGAACATGTATTGTGAAATATAATGCCGTACCCCTGCTTTTTTTGCATTGTAGGCAGCAAGAAAAGCCATTGCCACAGCAAGAGAATCATGTGCATCCCGAAGACTCCACTGATGCGATTCATTGACCTCAACAGGTATATTTCTCATCCCGTACCAGTGCATGACCTCCTGGTTTTCCCTTATTGCATCGGAAATAAGCCGGTCAGACCGTCCGTCAATCACACTGTACCATGTCAGCGGTATTGCCGCCCATGCATTTTTTATCGTTGTGACGCTCATCTCTGCCCATTTCAGCAGGTCACGGGTACCGGAATAGCACCTTACAAGCGGAAAATTGCCCCGCCTGGTACTTTTATATATTGCCTCCAGATCCGCGGGTCTGCGTACCGGAACCCCTCCTGCCCCGTCCTGACTGTGATCCATATTCGCTGCCCGGAAAAAAAACTCCTGGGCATTCTGGTCAGTACCTATGGAAAGTACGTCAAGTACCCCTGACTCAGCTATCACAGCAGCTCCGTCAATTGTCTCCTGCAGGGAAGGTCTGCCAAAATGATGCCGCAGCAGGGGATAGGGATATTTCCGGTCTATCCTGTCAACCAGATTGTCCGGAAGGGTATCCCCGGCAACCGGTCCGGTATCGCCGCGCAGGTAGCGTTTAATATAAGCCGCTGATTCGGTTCCGTCAAAGGCATAATCAAAAAGACCTGATTCACGTGCTTTCCGGGCCACCGGAGGGGTTCCCCCAAACAGCATTCTCACATTCACCGGTCCTTCCTTCTCCAGCTCAGCTTTCAGCTCGGAAAAAAGCTCCGAAGCAGATTCGGGTGTAAGCCTGTAGCTTATAGCCATAATATCAGGCTTCTCTTCCCTTATTATCCTGGCAATCCTTTTAACTGACACGGCAGGACCATATGAAATTGTACGGTAACCTTCCGTTTCAGCAAGCTTGAGGAAATGATGAAGTCCTCCAACGTGAACACAACTGCCTATGGCAGCCCCGGCAATAGTTTTCATTATTTTTGCTTTTAAATTATTTCTGAATATCTCCGGCACAACAGTGATTTCCGGAAAATATGCAATTATTTGGCTGTCTCGCCAATGGCCAGAAGCCTTAGATCCCTTACACTCATTCCGGCTATACCCAGATTTTCCACAGTCCTTCCCTCCGACCAGTAATCAGTACCATTCAGTGCACAGGTAAGCTGAATTATTGAATCAATGGTAGGTGTGGGAACATTAAGCATTTTTCCCGTTGAGGCTATCGGTACCAGACTGAAAGGAACATCTTCTTCAATATATCTGATTCTCAGAGATCTTGGTGCCAGAATGCCGCTATAGCCCTTGTTCTTCTGCATGGCTTCAAACAGGGTGTTTCCTGCAGAACTGTATGCCATATACAGCCATTGCCGTGCGAAGATCACTCTTATTCCAAGGGCTTCGGCAACCCTGACCCTTTCCTCGTCAATTTTCTCAAGTATCCTGGTTACACCCTGGGTAGCACCTTCATGATAGAACTGAAAATCACTGTCATGTTCTATCCATCCTGCATTAAGAATACATATTGCCGGATGAAAAACACTTCCTATATTCTCAAAACTTGTCTTTATAACATTGTCTCCCGGAACAAACTGAGGATAAAACAGACGCAGCTTAGCTATCACTTCAGGAATGAGATGTGCCCTGATCGAGGCCACGGGAATGGAATGCTTTATCCTGAAAATATGAACCTGTGAAGGTCCGGTTGCACGCGATGCATATATGAAAGTCTGGGCTTCGGCAATTATCACATCAACCTTCACCTTAAGCCGGGTAAGAACCTGTTTGAATTCCAGCGCCCCGAAAGTCCTTCCGGGATGAAGAATAATAATCTGATTGTCTGTCAGGTAAGGAGCCATCTCTTCAGCCATCCACCTGTGCCCGTTTGCCGGGACAACAACCATTATAAGTTCAACACCGGAAACAGCCTCTTTCATGCAGGTGGTTGCAAGACTGATCTTCCCGGAACCTTCAACCTCACCTGTGATGTCTATTGTACCTGATGACTTAACCCCCCACAGTCTTTCCTCCCCCCTGTTATACAGATTCACTTTGTGACCCATGATCGCCAGGTGACCTGCCATGGCCAGTCCGCCATGCCCTGCTCCGAGAACTGCTATCCTGAGTTTATTCCTGGTATTTTTATTTGTCATAAGCATAAAATTAAATGCACTGTTTATATACGAATTTTTTAATGATTTATTTTAACCCCGGCTTAATCCATTCTTTTCCAGGCATTCACTCCCAAATACTTTATATCAGCCATTGCTCCGGGGTATTAATTCCCAAATACTTTATGTAAGCCATTGCTCCGGGGTATTAATTCCCAAATACTTTATGTAAGCCATTGCTCCG
>JAAYKX010000376.1 GCA_012522155.1 Bacteroidales bacterium | reverse complement strand
TGATGAAGCCAAATTCGAGAAATTTTTGCGCATGGCAGATATTTCACGGGTAACGGATACCCCAAATATACTTAAAAACCTGCACGCTGCCGATATCCATGGATATGACACCTACTACTACAACACAGCAGTTCTCTTTTTTTCACGTAATCTGGACCATCAATATTTTCATACTTGTGTTACATGGGTTGTATATAAAGGAATAGATAAAGTAACAATTCTTGACCGCAAAGATTTTAATTTTGATATTGTCGACAACATTGATCAAGCAATGATTTATTTGAAGCAACGCCTTAAGGTTCGTTACGAGTTCGACGGTAGCCCTACACGCAAAGAGATTCCGGAAATTCCATGGGAAGCCTTGCGTGAAGCAGTTATCAACGCAGTAGTTCATCGGGATTATTTTGAAAAAGGTGCTAACGTAATGGTCGAAATTTATGACGACCGCGTAGAGATAACAAGCCCTGGCAATCTACCAAAGGGTTTAAGAATGGAGGACTTTGGAAAAGTCTCTGTGTTACGCAACCCCAATATTGCCAACCTTATGCAACGCATTGAATATATTGAAAAAATGGGAACAGGCATTCCCCGTATACAAAAAATGCTTGCAGATGCAGGGCTTGAACCTTTGCGTTATGAATTTTCGAATTTTGTGAGAGCTGTTTTTCAGCGCGATGGCATGACCACTACCCAAGAAACCGAAGATACTACCCCGCAAGCTACCCCTCAAGCTACCCCGCAAGCTACCCCGCAAGTAGATATAAAGAGGCGAAAGGAAATATTAGCTTTTTGTACTACTCCAAGAAGCCGTGAAGAGATTCAAGAATATCTCGGCTTAAAAGATAGAGAACATTTTAGAAAAACAATACTCGCTCCACTACTTGCAGAAGGAGTAATAAAGCCAACTATTTTAGATAAACCAAATAGCCCTAAACAAAAATATTTTACGAATAAAAACTACGAGGCAAAAAATGAATGAGTGGAAACTGCACCCGCTTGGCGAATTATGTTCTATTAGTAAAGGATCAACAGGTATCTGCGCGTAAAGAGCAATCTGAACACTTAATGCAGGCAGTTTTAAGAGAAGCTTTTGAAGAGGGGTAAAATATACCTCTCTTACACTACCCGCCTTCATATCCATTGCTGATACAAGTCCATGCCAATAAAAATCTAGGCACAAGCAGATTATCAAAGAAATCCAGGCACTAGAAATACAAAAACAGCTAGCTTTCCAAATCCGTCGGTTTAATACCGGCTCGCCATTTTATCTTTTAGACTGGTTAAAGTTTCTTCTTAACATCAAGAGTTAAAAGTGGCAGCCGCCAATATCCACCGCTTATGCAAATCGAGTATCTAAGGCGTGAGTTAAATTTGCATAGTGGAGAACTTGAGTATTTCGGCGTATATATTCCTCGTTGCCGGAATATATAAGCATGCCGTCAAGGAAGACCTCCGGCAGAAGATTTTGAACTTTTTCTATATGGATAAAAAAATCGCTTGCAACAGTCTGGCCTGCCTTAATTTCTATAGGAAAAAATTGATGCCCTTTGGGATATAAAAGATCCACCTCCATGCCTTTTGCATCGCGGAAAAAATATAAGCCGGCATTTTTTCCTCGGTTAAACCTGTACTTTAAAGCCTCGCTTATAATCAGGTTTTCAAAAATATTGCCACGTAAAGGGTGACTTTCAAGTTGCTCTGCTTCCTCAATTCCTAAAAGCCAAGAAGCCAAACCCACATCATAAAAATATAGTTTTGGCGTTTTTATAAGGCGCTTACCAATATTAGAAAACCATGGGGGAAGGCGAAAAACAATATAGGAAGCCTCTAAAATATTTAGCCAGGCCCGCGCTTGCACACCGGAAATCCCCGTATCTGCGCCAAGCGCATCGAGATTTAGAAGCTGCCCAACACGGCCTGCACAGAGGCGCAAAAATCTTTGAAAGGTATCAAGATTTTTAATTTCACTAAAATTGCGGACATCTCTTTCTATATATGTCTGCACATAGTCGGCGTACATTTGATTGGGATTGAGCTCGTGGTCATAAATTCTCGGATAAAACCCGGTAAAAAGCTGTTTATTTAGATTTTGGCTCTGGCCACAAGATTCAAGTTCAGAGATGGAAAAAGGCAAAAGACGCAGAATCGCCGTCCTCCCCGCAAGCGATTGCTGTATCAGATTAAAAACCTCAAATTGAGCAGAACCCGTTAAAATAAAGCGATTATTTTGTTTTTTTTCATCTACCATTACTTGCAGATAAGAGGCCAAACTGGGAACCCGCTGAATTTCATCAAAAATTGCACCAGCCGAATAAGGAGCCAAAAAACCTATAGGATCATCTAAAAAATATTCGCGAATATCGGGGCGCTCAAAATTGACATAGAACTTATCGGGAAATAAAGTGCGCGCAAGGGTTGTCTTCCCCGACTGTCTTGGACCTGTAAGGGTAACAATGGGATATTTCTTGGCCAAATCCAACATCACTTTGGAAAGTTCTCGGGGAATTATAGTTTTTTCGGTGTAAGCTCTCATGGTGTAAATCTTAAGCCATACTTTGGAATTGCACAAGAGCACCTCTAAAAACTCGGCTAGTTTTTAGAGGTGCTTTCACAAATCCTTAGAGGAAAGGAGTGGCAAAGTAATATCTACCGGTTTAATACCGGTTCGCCATTTCATCTTTTAGACTGGTTAGAGTTTCTTCGAGTAGCCCTTCTTCTAGGCGAATAGGAGAAGCAACCCCATCAAAGGGAGAGGTCCTATCCAGTTCTGGGACCACCCTAAAGCTCGTACCATCAGCTCTTTTAATAATAACCCCACCATCTTTTTTTGCCCTATCGAGGACAGAGGCCAAGGTTTGCCTTGCTTCAGAATATGTAACAACAAGCATACATTACACCTCCATAATCGAAATACCCCGATGAATTGCCACCTCTTTCATTTTAATATCAAGAGATAAAAGTGGCAGTCGCATAGTCTCTGCAC
>JAAYKX010000322.1 GCA_012522155.1 Bacteroidales bacterium | reverse complement strand
ATTCGTTGTTGTAAGTCCCATGCCCGTGAGTAAGGGCTTTAGTTCCGAAATTGGCATTTCAAAAGAGGGAAGACCTTTGTCATATTTGGCACCTCCTCCACCTCCAATCGGATTGAAACCGGCAGAAACAGCCAGTTTGCCGACTTTGAATGCCACATATCCTGCCGGAAAAAGGGGAACACTGACTTTACCCTCGTAAGAACGTGGGGCAGATGCTGTAACCTCATTGAGAAACATATAATCACTGGTTACTGTTCTTGTCTGGCCTACTGTCTGATTATTCAGTGAAATAAATAATCCGTTTCCGAGCTTTGTCAGGCCTGCCGGATTGAAATAAGTTGCATCAATAAGTGTCGAACTGTTGCGATTCTGCATTCTTGTAAAGAGAATACTGTGATTGGTGTTGGTGACAAGTCCGCCTGCAAATAATGAGCCTGCAAGAAGTGTCGCTGCAATGATTGTGAATAATTTTCTCATGGAAAGGAGTTTTAAATTAAATTTTAAGTTTCCTGTAAAACAGGGGATCCCTGTTTATGTTCAGTCTGCAATGCGGGTTTAAGCTGCATTTCATTAAGTATAATGCACCAAAAGTATGAAATAATTTGAATCAAACAAATAATTCTAAAATAGCCGGCTGACATCTAATTGCTTGTATTGATTTTTGGATCAGGTTCGAAAACAGTCAACTGATCCGGCTCAGTAATAATGACTCAATCCAACATTTGCTTTCCGGATATATTTTTTTCTGTATCTCCCTGTTGTTTGTCCGTAAACTTATTCCTTCCTGTTTTTTTTTAGTTGCAGGAAAATTCCGGAAAACCTGAGATATTTATAGAATTATCTATTGCTGGTTTGAAAAAACAAATAACTTTGTGGCGAAGCCTTAAAGATTTGCTAAATAAAAAGCAAAGAACTGATAACCCGAAAAAGTAAAGAACTGATAACCCGGAAAGAAGTTTTTTAAAGGGATTAACTTAAGCTCCTGTTGCAGTGAGAAAGGATCATGATGACCAAATTTTTCAGTAAGTAAACTTTAATTCAACATTCCATGCAAACGGATAGGACAAAATATTTCCTGTTTGCCATTTGCCTGTTTTTTTTCTCGGTAAGCTCTGTCGTGCGGGCTCAGAACAGCGGTGAGGAAATATTTGAATCAAACTGTTCCGCATGCCATACCATTGGCGGAGGAAGAATGGTGGGACCTGATCTGAGCGGTGTTTACCAGATAAGAAACAATGAATGGCTGATAAGTTTCATCCGGTCCTCCCAGCAGATGATTAAAGCAGGTGACAGTGCCGCAGTAGCGATTTATGAGGAATACAACAGGATTCCGATGCCTGATAACCGGCTTAGTGATGCGCAGATACTCAGTGTGATTGACTATATTATAGTCTCGGATGAGGATGTTACGGCTGCTGATTCCGCACCGGTCATTTCAGATGACAGTCTGGCAGTAATTTACAGTATTGAATATGCCTCCGCGGGCCGGGAACTGTTTTATGGTCACAGTGCCTTTGAGAACGGGGCAGCACCATGCCTGTCATGTCACAGTGTTAGGGACCAGTCTTTTCTGGGAGGAGGGAAGCTGGCCCGTGATCTTACCGGCTCCTATGATAATCTGGGCGCATCCGGCATAACTGCCATTGTCAGAAACTCCCCCTTTCCGGTTATGAAAGCAGCCCTGACCGGTCATGATCTCAGCGAAGATGAAATTCAGGTTCTGATTTCTTTCCTGAAAGCTTCCGGGGAGCAGGAAAATCGTCCGGGGAAACCGGCTTTGGTCTTTTTCAGCCTGGGACTTGTATGTGCACTGATACTGCTTGTACATCTTTATCTTTTTTATGACAGGAGAAGAATTCCCTGAACTTTTTAAAAATCAGTCCGGGCATCCGGTAAAAGCTATGTTGATTAAAAAACAGTATTCATGAGTTGGATAAAAGATTTGATATCACCGGAAACCAGAGAATGGGAAGAGTTTTACCGTAATCGCTGGCAATATGACAAGGTTGTGCGCAGTACCCACGGTGTGAACTGCACCGGCGGATGCGGCTGGAATATCCATGTGAAGGAAGGAATCGTTGTGTGGGAATATCAGGCTCTGGATTATCCCCTGCTTGAAAATTCACTTCCGCCTTATGAACCCAGGGGCTGTCAGAGGGGTATATCATTTTCCTGGTATCTGTACAGTCCTGTCCGGGTTAAATATCCCATGATAAGGGGTGCCCTGCTTGATCTTTTCAATGAAGAAAGGAAAAAGACGGGGGATCCTCTTCTGGCCTGGCAAAATATTCAGAACGATCCTGAGAAAAGGAGAAGATATCAGAAGGCACGTGGCAAGGGAGGATTCAGGAGAGCTTCATGGGCAGAGGCAATGGAGCTGATCGGAGCTGCAAATATTTACACAGCAAAAAAATACGGGGCAGACAGGGTGGTCGGGTTTTCTCCCATTCCTGCCATGTCGATGATAAGTTTTGCCGCCGGATCAAGGTTTCTTCAGTTGTTTGGCGGCGTACATCTTAGTTTTTATGACTGGTACTGTGATCTGCCCAGTTCCTTTCCCGAAGTGTGGGGCGAACAGACCGACGTCGGGGAAAGTGCTGACTGGTATAATGCCAAGTTTATTGCCGTGATGGGAGCAAACCTGGGTATGACGCGTACTCCCGATGTTCATTTCTTTTCCGAAGCCCGTCACAACGGAACCAAAACAGTGGTTTTTTCACCCGATTTCAGCATGGTTTCAAAATATGCCGATCAGTGGATTCCGGTTCATGCAGGACAGGATGGTGCTTTCTGGATGGCCGTGACTCATGTTATACTAAAGGAGGCTCATGTTGAAAAGCAGACCGGCTATTTTATAGAATACACAAAGAAATACACCGATGCACCTTTCCTGGTTGAGATAGTACAGGAGGATGACCGGTATGTGCCGGGCAGATTGCTGAGGGCCAACATGGTTGATAAGTATTCGGATATTGAGAACGGAGACTGGAAGTTTCTGAATCTTGACGAAGGCACAGGTGATTTTGTTTGTCCTTCAGGCAGCTCGGGCCACAGATGGCAGGACAGCAGCGGAGAGTGGAACCTGAAATACAGGGACGGGGAAACAGGATCAGAATATGATCCCGTACTTACACTGCTTGACAGGAGAGATGCAGTACTGGAGATTGAGTTTACCGATTTTGCCCGTGATGTCAGGTCAAGGCGGGGAGTTCCTGTAAAATACCTGCAGACGAAAAAGGGAAAGACAGCCTTCACTACTGTCTATGATCTTATTATGGGTCAGTACGGGGTTGACCGGGGCCTTGGCGGTGATTATCCTTCATCCTACGATGATGCGGATTCAGCCTATACCCCGGCATGGCAGGAGATCTATACCGGAATCAGCTCCGCGACAGTGATACAGTTTGCCGGGGAATGGTGCCGTACTGCCGAGATCACCCGGGGCCGCTGCATGGTTATAATAGGTGCAGGGGTTAATCACTGGTTTCACAGCAACCTGATTTACCGTGCGGCAACAATGGCTTTGCTCCTTACGGGCTGTCCGGGGGTAAATGGCGGAGGACTGAATCACTATGTGGGACAGGAAAAACTTGCACCATTTGATTCATGGGGTTCAATCATGTCGGGCAGGGACTGGAACATACCGGCCAGGTTTCAGCAGTCACCGATATGGCATTATATTCATTCCAGCCAGTGGCGTTATGACGGTAACCAGGCTGATTACAACACTGTTCCGGAAAATGATTTTTCTTCTCACCATTCAGCCGACATGATAGTTAAGGCGGTGAGAAATGGCTGGATGCCATTTTTCCCCCAGTATGACAGGAACAATTTTGAAATTGCTTCCGATGCATGGGAGGCAGGTGCCCGGGATGACAAGGCTATTCAGGATTTTGTGATTGACCGGCTGAAGAAGGGAGAATTAAAATATTCCGTTACAGATCCTGATGCGGAGGAGAATTTTCCGCGTGTTTGGTTTGTCTGGAGAGGCAATGCTTTATTGTCAAGTGCAAAAGGGCATGAGTATTTCCTGAAGCATTACCTTGGAACCCATCACTATGAAATAGCCGACGAGGTGGCAAAAGAGCTGGTAAAAGAGATTGAATGGAAAGAAGATGCTCCTGAAGGCAAGATGGACCTTGTGGTTGACCTGAACTTCAGGATGGACACAACAGCCCTTTATTCCGATATAGTTCTTCCGGCAGCATCCTGGTATGAAAAGGCCGACCTGAACACCACCGACATGCACTCATTCATCAATCCCCTGGCTCCTGCCATTCCCCCGGTATGGGAAGCGAAAAGCGACTGGGCTATATTTCGTGAAATTGCCAGGGTAACGAGTGAAATTGCCAAAAAGCATCTTCCTGAGCCTGTACTCGATATAGTAAACGTTCCCATCAATCATGATACAAGGGGGGAAATCTCGCAGCCGTCAATAAAGGATTGGTATACAGGAGAATGTGAGCCCGTTCCCGGTAAGTCTATGCACAGCATTGTAAGCGTTGAAAGAGATTATACAAAGTTGTATGACAAGTTCATCAGTCTGGGAAGTAACGTGCGTAACGGACTTGAAGCCCATAACATAAGTTTCCCCTGCGAGGATTTCTATGAACTTCTGCTGAAGGATAAAAATCATGTCAACAATCTGGATGGTGAAACATTTCCTTCCATAGGGGAGGATACGGAAGCTATTAATGCAATACTTCTGCTTTCATCTGTTACAAACGGTACTTTAAGCGGAAGGGCTTTTTCTGCCCTGGAAAAAAATACCGGAATTGATCTCAGTGAGGTGAATCCGGTAAACAATGATATTACTATCTGTTTCAACGATCTGCAGGCGCAGCCGCGAAGACTGCTGAATTCTCCCCTGTGGTCGGGACTGATGACAAACGGCAGGGCGTATTCAGCCTTCACCCTGAACATTGAACAACTTATTCCATGGCGTACTCTTACAGGCCGCCAGCATATTTATCTTGACCATGAAGGTTATATTCACTTCGGGGAACATCTTCCCACTTACAAACCTTCCCCAAGACCCGAGTTATACGGAGACCTGCGCAAATCGGTCTCGGAAGGGGATGCTCTCCTTCTAAATGTCCTGACCCCTCATGGTAAATGGCATATTCATTCCACCTATGGTGACACTTTAAGAATGCTTACCCTGTCGCGGGGAATGGAACCCTGCTGGCTGAGTGAAAAGGATGCCGAGGAGCTTGGGATCAATGACAATGACTGGGTGGAAGTTTTTAATGACAACGGAAATTATTGCACACGTGCATGTGTAAGCTCCCGGATACCAGCGGGTACATGTATAATCTATCATGCACCCGACCGTACCTATTCCGTACCGAAATCGAAACGCAGCGGCGGCAAGAGGGCAGGCAGCCATAACAGTCTGACCAGGGTACACCTGAAGCCAAACCTGCTGGTTGGCGGCTACGGACAGTTTACTTTCGGAATGAATTACTGGGGACCGGTAGGGGTGAACAGGGATACCTTCGCCCTTATAAGGAAAATGGATAATGTGACTTTTTAATTTCTCTGAATCAGGCATAACATGAATATCAAATCTCAGATCTCCATCGTTTTTCATCTTGACAAGTGCATTGGATGCCATACCTGTTCCATTGCCTGTAAGAATGCATGGACCGACAGAAAGGGAGCAGAATATATGTGGTGGAATAATGTTGAGACCAAACCGGGTACCGGTTATCCGCACCGTTGGGAGGAGCAGGATCTGTACAGGGGCGGATGGGAGAAGAGCGGCAGTAAGGCAAAACTCAGGGGAGCCGGAAAAGTGAAGGGTTTGGGTGTAATATTCCAGAATCCGAATCTGCCTTCCCTGGATAACTATTATGAGCCGTGGACCTACCGTTATGAGAAGCTGCTGGATGCACCGGAGGGAGATGATCAGCCGACTGCAGAACCAATATCTCTTATAACGGGAGACAGGATAACGCCCAAGGCGGGTCCCAACTGGGATGACGACCTTGGCGGATCACCCCTTTATGCCCGTAATGATTCAAACCTTGAAGGTCTGAGCGATGAGGAGAAAGAGTCATTGTTTCAGCTGGAAAGGATGGTAATGTTCTATCTTCCCAGGATATGCAATCATTGTCTCAATCCGGCCTGCGTGGCCGGCTGCCCGTCAGGAGCTATTTATAAAAGAGGGGAAGACGGAATAGTATTGATAAACCAGAAAAAGTGCAGAGCCTGGAGGCTGTGTGTTACTGCCTGTCCCTATAAAAAAGTATATTTTAACTGGAACACGGGCAAATCGGAGAAATGTATTCTTTGTTATCCCCGAGTCGAAACCATGCAGATACCGGCATGTATGCACTCCTGTGTCGGACGTATAAGATATCTCGGAGTGATGCTTTATGATGCTGACCGCATCGAAAAGGCTGCATCTTCGGAAGACAGGGATCTGGTAGGTAATCAGCTGGATCTTTTTCTTGATCCCAGGGATCCTGAGGTTATCAGTCAGGCAAAAAAGGCGGGTATCCCCGACTCCACAATGGAAGCAGCCAGGAATTCACCCGTATGGAAATATGTTAAGGAATGGGGACTGGCACTGCCTCTTCATCCGGAATTCCGGACCCTGCCCAGCCTGTTTTATGCATTGCCTCTTCTGCCTGCCATGGCCAGCATGGAAAACAATTTCTACAGTTCAACAAGCAGCTCGCTGTGGAACAATGTGGATGATTCAAGACTTCCGATGAAATATCTTGCAAACCTTTTCTCTGCGGGAGATACTGAATTAATCCGGAATATTCTGAAAAAAATGCTGGCTGTCAGAATACACCGCAGATCTGTAACAGTGGGGGATATAACGAAAAAAGAAGCTTCCCGTGTTCTGCAGGATTCCGGCTTATCGGCCGAAACGGCTGATGCTGTTTTCAGACTGACATCCCTTGCCGGTTACAGGGACAGGTTTGTGATTCCGCCTGCACACCGGGAAGAGGCTATTGAAGCCATAGAAAACACATTTATCCGGAAGGAGAATACCGGCTTCGGATTCACGGAAAAACCGGAAAGGGGACTGTGACATGAAAGATTTGACACATTACACACTGCTGGCTGAGATGTTCAGATATCCTTCGGATGATATGAAAGATTATCCGGAGAAATGGAATGAAATACTCAGCCGCTATGATGATTCCCTCAGACCGCCCCTTGACCGTTTTACTGCTCATATCAGGGAAAAACCGCTGTCTTTTCAGCAGGAATACTATATCAGTACCTTCGATGTGCAGGCCATGTGTTTTCTGGATATCGGCTATGTTTTATACGGTGAGGATTACCGGCGCGGGATATTCCTGGTGAATATTAAAAAGGAACAGATAAAGGCAAAAAATGACTGCGGGAGTGAACTTCCCGATCATCTGCCAAATAT
>JAAYKX010000321.1 GCA_012522155.1 Bacteroidales bacterium | reverse complement strand
GTACACAGGAGGAGCTGTACCGGGAATGCGGATATGATGCCGGGGGTATTGAACGTACCATAAGACAGATGCTGGAAAAACAGGAACCGGCAGACAGCCCTGATGATCACCCGGAGCCGGGATCCCTGCAGTGAAGAAACAGAAGGCTTAAAAGCCATGCCTTCTCTGAACACAGGATCGTAACTCATTATATATTAACCAATAATAATCAACCATGAGAAAAACAAGCATTTTAGCGTTGCTTCTCCTGTTTGCCGTATCATGTGGTACAAAGACCGGCAAAACAGGCAGCGAAGAATGGATTCAGCTCTTTAACGGCAGGGACCTCAGCGGATGGATCATCAAGGTCAGGGGCTTGCCCGTGGGTGTTAATTACAAAAATACTTTCAGGGTGGAGGACGGAGTAATGAAAGTATGTTATGATGAATACGACAGTTTCAATGCCGAATATGGACATATATTCTACATGCAGCCCTTTTCACGTTACAAGCTGAGAATAGAATACCGCTTCACGGGTGACCAGGTGCCGGGCGGTGAAGGATGGGCCTTCCGCAACAGCGGGGTTATGCTCCACTCCCAGTCCCCGGAGTCAATGCTTACTGACCAGGACTTCCCTGTATCGGTAGAAGCCCAGTTCCTGGGAGGGAATGGTGTCGATGAACGTCCGACACTTAACGTATGCTCGCCCGGCACTCATATTGTAATGAATGATTCACTTATCACAACCCACTGCATAAACTCCACATCAAAAACCTATCATGGTGACGTATGGGTATCATGTGAACTGGTGGTCTTTGCCGACAGCATCATACATCATATCGTAGAGGGGGATACTGTGCTGACATACTCCAGGCCGCAGGTGGGCGGAAGCAATAAACCGGCAAACTATCCCGTGCCTGACGGAACCCTGATAAAGGAAGGATATATATGTCTGCAGGCAGAAAGCCACCCGGTGGAATTCAGGAAAATAGAACTGCTGAACCTGGAAAACAAATAAAGGCTCTTTTGACTTCCGGCTTTTGCCGTTTATATTTTTCTTTATACTTTTGTCCCGCTTCCGCCCGGATGGCGGAATAGGTAGACGCGCTGGTCTCAAACACCAGTGGCAGAAATGCTGTGCCGGTTCGATCCCGGCTCCGGGCACTGAATAAAGGCAGTCTTTCGACAGATTATTCATCAGTCATCTGCCGGTTTTCTGTATTACATTAACCCGTCGGCTCCCTGTTAGTTATCCACAAGTGAATCATCAAACATCTGCCGGCTTCTGCATTCCGTTTAGGGGCTGTTCCCCACAGACTGATCTGAAAATAATGAAGCTATTTCCTCAGTACAATGAATCCGCTGATCTTCAGGCCGCTTTCCGTTTTCAATACATAGAAGTAAGTGTCATCCGGAAGAAGCCTTCCATTATAATCCACACCATTCCAGTCATTACTGTAATCACTGTTATGGTAAACCCTTGACCCCCTGCGGTCAAAGACCACCAGTTCCGACCTGCCCATCCTTTCAAGGCCGACAATGGTGAAATAATCATTTCTGCCGTCCATATTGGGAGTCAGCAGCGAGGGTACAAGGAAATCCGTGACGTTGATTACCAGGGAATCCACGGCTTCAGGACAGACACCATTCTTTACCTTCCACAAAAGAATATTTTGTCCCGCGGACAATTCCCTCACAGTGGTGCTGGCATCATAAATATTGTCAACCCTGCCGTCTCCCTCCAAAACCTCCCACATGCCATTACCGTAATCAGGAATCCTGGCATTCAGTCTGGTTTCAAAAACATTACCAAGAATAATGTCAGGCCCGGAATCTGCCTCAGGCATTTCATCCGCTTCAACAATAACAGCTTTAATCACATAAAATCCTTCTGCATTTTCAGCTCTTATGTAATATGTTCCTGCCGGGGCACTTGCCGGCGTGTTAAAAGGCAGCTGTGCCACGTCATCACGCCAGTATGTGAGTGTCAGTCCGGGCTCCGAACCGGCAGTGATTTCCGGAGCGGTAAGATCAGCAGTTTCTGTGGAACAGATCCTCGGCGGGTCGTTAATGACCAGCATGGGGGCATTGGGCGGAGGATTTATAACTACGGCTGCCGAGGGAAGAGAGATACATCCGGCCTCATTTTCAACAGTAAATGTATAGCTGCCGGGCAGCAGTGAGCTGATAAGGGTTGTGGTTCCTGTCCCTTGTATGACAACATTTCCCGGATTACGCGTGAGATACCATATATCCTGTGAAGGCAATCCTGTTAGTATCACGCTTCCCGTGGTTACATCAGGAGTGGGTTGAATGATTTCTTCCACTACCGGGGCTGAAGGTATTTCATTTACTGTAAGCTCATAAACAGCACGGGCCGCTTCGCATGGAGGACCGGCGGGATTATTTGTCTCTGCGGTAATAATGATTGTTTTGCCAATATCGCTTTCCACAGGCAGATACACAAATTCGAAACGGTCCGGGTCTGTGGAAACCAAAAATATCCTGCCGTCGCCGCTGGTATGAAGGCTCACGCTTGTAGCACTGCCGCCGAAAATATTATCACCAGAGGTAACGACAGCCGTGCCGCATATACTTCCGGAATAGCTGCTGAGAACTATGAAGGGGGGATCTGCACAGGGACAGTCAACTGTGAAGGGAGATCCGGTGACAGTACACCCGTATTCGTTCCTCTCGGTAAGGGTATGACTGCCGTTTAATACAGCACTGAAAAAGGGCTCCTGCTGAAACTCCCCATCATCAAGCCGGTATTCATAAGGCCTGTCAGCCAGGTTAATAATGCTTATCACAGCCCCCCCTGCCCCCAGACTGCAATCAACATATACTGCCGGCTCATCAGGGACAGGATCCTCTGTTACCGTGGCGCTTCCTGCCATACTGCTCTCCCCGCCCCTGTTCACTCCGGTAACCGTATATACCCCGGCTTTCTGAATCCCGAAAGAGATCTCACTTCCGTTTCCTTCTACCCGGATATCTTGTAAAATTCCGTCACGGTAAAGATAATACATCACCTCTGTCTGCGATCCTGCCAGACCAACGGGCAGGCCTTCCTCATTCTCACAATAGGAGCCGGTACCGGTAACTTCAAAGGGCTCCGGGGGCCTGACCGGGTTCAGGACAGGATTTTCATATACAAATGCATTTTCTCCGGGAACTACCGGAATATAGGTCCGCATCCTGTTTAAAAATGCAGCCACCCTCGTGGGAAACACGGGCTGACTCGCATTGCTTCCCGTAAATTCAATATCGGGAGTGGTATTGATTGTGAAATCAACGGTGGAGGTAATGATAAAACGGGTCATCAGGGTACCCGGTTCAACTTTTTCTATTATCATTCCACTGCCGAAAAGTGGCGCATTAACACCCTCCAATTCAATATATGTCTTACCGCGCGCAATACCCGGGATGTTTGAAACCCGGGGCCTGGCAGTGAACTGTGGCTGGATTTTCGAATTCCGGTTATCAATTTCAACATCAATATTACCCCCTTCATATATCCCGGAATTCAGAATGAGTCCGATCTGACTTGTTGCATACTGGAAGTTCTGCAACGGATCGGTATCAACAATATATAAATCAAATTCAAGCCGGTTTGAAGCCGTCTGTGTAATATTACGGATGGATATTCTGAAATCCCTGTCATCGGCACGCAAAAACGTTCCGGGAAATACCAGGAGAACCACAATTCCCAGCCAGAATATCTTTTGTCTGTTCATTTCTAAAATAAATGACCTCAAACCTGTTCCGAAACATTCAGTTATCCATGACAGGTTTTTTTTAAAAATTTTTCAACAAGTAAAGTTAGGCATTCCTTCAAAAATCAACTTGCTGTCAGTCTGATTTTTGTCAAGTAAAAGGGCCTGATCGTCAAATTTTATTATAAATACTCTCAGCCCGGTATCCTCATCCTTATTATTTCCAGGTATTTAAATATATAATTTTGTACTAAGTCAAAACCGGAATCAAAACCGCCCTTTACCTGCAGGCAACTTTTACCGGGCAGTCGCAAAAATCAGCAGCTATTTTTGTATTTTCCCTGTAAATTAAAACGACTATGAAAAAACTGTCTTTCATTATTATTTCTTTACTGCTGACATACGCCGGTTTGTCCGGTCAGGATTACCGGGAAACAGGAAGATATCCGGTTCCCGAGGCAAAGCAGGCTGTGGCTGTTGACGGGAAAAGCTTTTTTGTCATCAACAACAGCACCATTACGAAACACGACAAAAAGAGCGGAATGCTGATTGCACAATGGGACGGGACAAAGGAAGGTATCAGCCATCTTAACAGCGGAGTAGTGATCCGGGGGAAGCTATACTGTGCTTCTTCCAATTTCCCGGACTCTCCCATGGCCGGATCAGTGGAAATATTCGATGCCGCCTCCCTCAGGCATACAGGCAGTCACAGTTTCGGTATCAATACAGGTTCATTTACCTGGCTTGACATGCACGACGGATACTGGTATGCCGGTTTTGCCCATTACACGGGAGCTGGTTCTTCTGAAGGAAAAGACACACGCTGGACATCAGTTGTGAAGTTCAGCAGGAAATGGCAGCGGCTTGAAGCATGGATCTTTCCTGAAAACCTGATTGAGTTGTTTTCTCCATACAGCAACTCCGGAGCAGCCTGGGGAAATGACGGAAAACTATATTGCACCGGACATGACAACCAGGAAATCTATATCATGGAAATACCCCGGTCAGGCCATACTCTCAGACATGTAAAAACCATTTCAACCCCTACATACGGACAGGGGATTGCATTTGACCGTACAATAAAAAACAAAAAAATAATTTACGGAATAAGCAGGAATGACAAACTGGTTATTTCCTTTGAAATTGATTAGCAGAACGTTCTGGCCTCTGTCCCAGGCCTCAGTCCCGGCCTCCGTCCCGGGCCACTGACCTGATAAAACAATTCCGGCCGTCCGGCTGTTCCATTTCTGAAAATGACCACATACAGCTCCCCTTTCCGGAATGTATCAGAACAATGCGTAATCGATCTTTATCATAAAGCTGTTTCCGGGAAAGATCCTGAAGAGATCTGACAACTGGCCTCCGAGCGACTGTTCATAAACCGATTCTCCCCAGGGTGCAAGCGGATTCATATCATCCCTTTTGTTTCTCGAATGGCTCCAGACAAAATAAATTGTTGATCCCGGCCTGTATTCCCACCTGGCAACAAAGTTTGACTGAAGATTTTTATAATTGAAATCCCTCCTTTTGGGATATGCGCTGAAATCAGCCATATGATCAGGGTCTGTCATTATGCTGAAATTATCATATATCCCCTTGGCGACGAAGAACTGTGTATAGAGCTGAAGCGAGAACTTGTTTGTAAACGTAAGTGATCCCCTCAGCACCAGATCCAGCGACCTGGTATCGCGTTGTCCGAAAACCGGCAGGTAATAATGATCCGGACTGTACTCATCCACATCTGCAAGAATTTCAGCGAGTTGTCCCTTATCATCAAATTCTGCAAAATCACTGTATTCAAGCTGATCCGGCGAAAGCGACCTGTTTCCTATTTTCCATGTTGAATTTTCTGACAGAAAGGATTCATTCGAAGCCCAAGCCGTTGTATTTACTTCCCAGTTACCCCAGATATTAGCCTGAAATGAAAGTCTGGTTCCCGTATTGAATTCACTTTGCAGACCGGCGGAATATTCGCTGCCTTTGCGATTATCCATGCGCACTGATACCCCGGGCATAACTTTCCAGTTTTTCCTGTTGTCTGAGCTGAAGTCGCCTGAGAAGCCGATACTGGCCGGTTTGGCCCATATCCCGAGACCTCTTGTTTCCCACAGGTCATAACCACCCAGCAGGTCATTGAAGTTAGTACCAACGGAGAATGTCCTGAAATTCTTTGTTACAAAAGTGGAACTGATATTGGCACCTCCCCCCATGTCGTAGTTTTCAAGATAGGATAAGCGCCTGGAATAATGCATGTTCAGTGTTGCCCTCTGGAAATTGCCAAAAGGCTTGCCCTGTTTGATCTTATAGCTGAGGTTTGTCCACAGCTGGTACCAGTTCTGTTCATAGCTTATCCATCCCAGATCGTTCGGATTGTAATTTTCGGAAAACATCAGCACGGTCAAATGTCCGTCAATAACACCCTGTCTTTTCCTCAAGACAACGGCACTCATGAAACCATCCTCATTCTTCCTTCCCGGCTCAAGAGAGTTTCTGTCGGAAAATGCAAATATCCCCTCAAACCCGTACTTGTTTTGATTGAATCTCAAGTCCCAGTCGACACCCCCGGTTATGCTCTGCCAGCCTGTTCCCTTTTCTGAAGGGCTGTAATAATATGTTGCTATACCTCCTGCCGAGGAATAAAGTCCGATAGTCTGGTTTGCCCTTAAAACCCCGTAATTATTGGTAGGATTAAAATCATCACCCGTAGTTGTTCCAAGCAGGCCGAACGACAGGCCTTTTTTTGAATGACCTGAGAGTTTGGCTGCTGCAATTATTGGTTCACTGGCACCAAGCCTGCGTGAATAGAAAAGTCTGCTGCTTCCGATCCCGAATTTGAATATATCTGCTCCTTCAAGGAAGAAGGGCCTTTTTTCCGTGAAGAATGTCTCGAAGGCAGTAAGGTTCAGTACTGCCGGGTCGGCTTCAACCTGTCCGAAATCGGGACTGATGGTAGCGTCAAGCATTATATTGGGTCCCAGTCCGACCTTGAGGTCAGCCCCGGCACCATATTTCCATTTATGGTCTGAATTACCAGGTCTGTTTTTATCCTCAAAAACGTCCAGTCCTGTCAGAACATACGGTCTCACCAGGATGCTTCGCCTGGGATCAAGGTCCTTGATACCAGTTATTGCTCCATAGGATGAAACGAGATTCCCCCTCTCATTTCTTGGAATATACGGCCATTCCGATACTTCCCCCCTGTTCGGGATACGCCTGGTAAAATGAATACCCCAGCTCTGCAGTTCACTTCCCGAATAGCGGAGCATGCTGTAGGGAATTCTTATTTCTGCCGTCCAGCCGTCGTCACCAAGCTTTACTTCGGAGAACCAGATTGCATCCCACGAAGGGTCCAGGCCCATCGGAAGCATGGGATTCATATTGAACGACACCAGTTTCTTGTTATCATCCTGCTGGCCATCAAACTGAACACCTGCTGCATTAACGGCAAAAGTGTATGCTGTTTTCTGGTTATAGTAGGAATCTATTGAAACCATGAACCAGTCAGCCCGGTTATATTCATCCCTGCGTCCGAGATTCTGTTCTATGTTTTCCGGATCATCATGCATTTTTGCACCGATATACAGATCATTTTTCCCGAACAACACCCTCACCTCTGTTCTCCGGACCGACGGCTTTCCCTCTTCGGGCTCATCCTGGATAAAATCGGTTACAACGGGAGCCCGCTGCCATTCCGCTTCATCCAGGTAACCATCAATGGTGAACTGGATATCGGTGAAAACAGCTTCAAAGGAATTTGTCTGCTGTGAAAAACAATTAAATGAAAAGAGAAATATTGCAAGAACGGAAAGGGATTTTTCAATCATGGACAGTATAAGTATATAGGTATTAAAACAATGTTTTTTAGTTTTTGTTGAACTTTTGCAATTATAGCATTTTTTTCAAATGCGAAACTGTCCGCAAAAACATGGTTGCAATATTAGTGAGTTATATTAACAAAATTTAAGAAGCCAGCCCTGAACTTTAAGTAACTACTCCTAACCTGATTTGGAATTTACACTGTATCGACGGGCTGGCTGGTTGGAATTAAATCTGAAAATTCTACAATTTCTTTATAAATTTACACCAATAAAAATCCGAAATCAAATTTATTTTCATAAAAATGAAAGATTTTTATTTATTCTATAAAGCTTTTATTTAAGGCAGCGTATCAATCTGATCCGGAATAGTTTACAATACCGTTAATGAAGCCTTCCGCCTCTTTCATTTCTATTCCCAGTTCTGCGGCTCTTGCCTGAAGCCTTAGTCTTAAATCATCCTCATCAAGGGTTGCAGACTCGTCGATATAACCCCTGTCGGTCAGATATTCCTTCAGCTGTTCTTTTTTGTCTGTCCTGAAATTCCGTATTGTATCCAGTGCTTCGATCAGTTTATGCGGATCACCTTTCAGTTCATCAAGTTTTTCTCTTACTTCCTCAATAAATCTTTCAGTAACGGTTCCCGATTCAATAACGGCATCGATACTTACGGGCCGGGATCTTCCCTGCCTGTAAAGCTTCTGGAAGGATTCCAGCAGATCAGTCTTTTTCCGCATTTTCCCGATCAGTTTCTCAATGTTTCCGCTGATTTTCCCTCCAGCCTCATAAAATGCATTAAGCTGTCCCCATGTTGCAATACTTCTGACAAGGCAATCATGAAACAGTTCCACGTCCGCGGTAAGAAAAGACAGGGACAGACCGGCCGTTTCATCCCTTATAAGGTCATAAGGTCTTATTCCCAGCAGCTCTCTGTATTCGTTCATATTCCTGTCCCCGGGTCCGTCTATCTTATGAACAAAGCTGATACCTTCAATGGCAGGTCTGTGAACACCATAAGGGCTCTCCCCGTTTCCCGGTCCTCCAAGCTGAATAACCCTGTAACTGATATCACTCCGCTTGTTCAGATATGACAACCATTTTTCCACCTCATCGGGTTGCGCTGTAAAATAAAATACCTGTCTGCCTTCACTGCTGATCCCGCACAGCGCTTCAATAATGGCATCGGCCCTTATATCATCGCTGTTTGCCAGAAGCTCATCGGCCAGCAGCGGAAGCTGTACATCGTTTTCAATACTTTCAACAAAAGCCAGTCTGGCAGCAAGAAGAAGCTGAACACGTGTTCCGGTTGAGAGCTCATCAAGACCAAGTCCGAGTTTCATCACATTGTCAAAAGCACGGAATACCGGTCCGTCCTCATTACTGACCCTTAGATTGTAGCGTCCCCTTGTTATCAGGCTGAATATCCTGTCGGCCCGTTTCAGGACTTCCGGCCTGATCAGGTTTGCCGTTTCCCTCCTGAGATGTCCGGCTAGCAGGAAGCCTGTCATGGAGGAAAGGTTAGAAACATAAAGTTTCTCCAGCTCATCTCCGGCATTCTTCTTCTGAGCCAGGGCAGTCTCAAGTTCCGCGCCTCTTTTTTTATCTTCAATCAGGGTTTTCGTACTGATAATGGCCTCGTTAAGCTCCCCCCAGCCGGCTGCTGTTTTCTCCAGCTCATCAGCCCTTGTCTGAGCCTCAAAAAGGCTTATTTCATCTACTACTGCCTCATGTTCCCCGTAAAGTGAATGTGCCTTCAGCTCATTTTCCTTTATGCTGAGTTTCATGGAAGCAGTTTTATAATCTTCATGTGCAGCCTTGAAAAGCGGATAGTCTTCCATTATCCTAATGACTTCAGTAAAGTTTCCCGCTTCTGTTTCCAGTTTTTCATACAATGCCCTGATTTTTTTATGCATTTCACTTATTCGTGCCTCACCGGAAGCAATCAGCTTTTTCTGATTGGCTATTTCCCTGACAGCATCACGTCTTTTGTTTTCTGCTGCTGAAAGTGTCTGGAACAGTGCCCTGGCTTTCAGGGAATAATCGGAAAGATTTATCAGTAATTCTTCGTAGTCAGAATCGTCACTTTCTGTTTTCGTTAAATCTCCATCAGTCCGGCTGTTATCTGTCCAAATTTCGTCAGAACTGTCATGGCCTGTTGAAGTACCGGCAGACAAACCACTGTCTGTCAAAAGCTCACCCGGCCTTCCTGAATCTGTTACAGCTGCACCGGAATTAGCGGAATCATCCAAAACCAGTATGCTTATACCAAGCTTTCTGAAAACAGCATTGCATTTTTCAATTTCCTCCTTTCTCCTTTTCTGTAAACCGCTAAGAGACTCTTTCCGGGAAAGCAGGCTGGTGTAAGCGGATTGCCATTTCTTTAAACCTGTAAGGAAAAGGTAAAGCGGCGATATTGTCTCTTCCGCACTTTCCGGAAAATCCGGCATTGCCCGGAGTTTTTCAAGCAGGTTCTCCCTGTTATTGTTCATTTCCCTGATCTGAACATCCAGACTGTCGATTCTGGTCCTTAAGTCTTTAATCCTGGTCTGCCTCATCCTTCTCTCCTCTGCTGCAGCTGTCACCTTATTCAGTTCCCCGATCAGCTCGTCAAGCACGGCAGTTACCATACCTGTCTCCCACTCAACAGGCTGTTTAAGTCCGGTTCTGACATAATCATCCTCCCTGACCTTTAGATTTCCTGTAATGTTCCTGCTGCTGTTTCTGGCAAGGCCGTATATCAGGATACCCAGAATCAGGGCTGCACCGGCAAAACCATATATGCCTGAAAAATATATTGCCGCAGCTGTCAGGATTCCTGCCAGTGAAAGGACAATGAACAACCATTGCTGAACACTCCTGAAAGGTCTGATTTCCTTGAGCCAGTCCCCGAGAATATCTATACCCCTTTTCAGCTTATCAGGATCAGCTGTAAGTTCAGGGTCAGCTGTAAGCTCAGGGACAGTTTTAAATGCGGGGGCAGCGGCTGTTCCGGTATCTTCCCCGATTTCCGCTTCCTCCCTTTCAAGCCTTTCAAGTTCTGTTCTTATGCTTATCTCTTTTTGCATCAGGGCAAGAGACTTGTGGAAAAACACATCAAGCTCTTCTGCCCCTTCAAGTTTCAAACCCTTCCAGTCCTCCGTCCGCCGTATGTTACTGATACTTTCCCTTGCCTGAGTCTCTTCGGTCTCCAGTTTTATTATCTCGGTTTCCAGCTCCCCTGTCAACCTGCCGGTCTCCTGTATTTCCCGGATCCCGCTGTCAAGCTCAAACAGCAGTCTATCATCAATACCCTCTGCCGGCAGTGCCAGCTCCAGGATTTTTTCTTCCTCTTCTGCAATGGTCTCACCGGCAACCTCAACAACGGATTTCTCTCTTTCAGATTCCTCCTCCAGCTCTTTAATCCTTTCCTGTTCATCACCGCTGACATTGTTCAGCACGGCAGGGAAGGCATCCAGACGGGTCTTAAGGGCAGCAGCCTCTTCTTCCGCAATACGGCATTGAACTGCCTTTTCATAAAGACTCCGGAGCTCTCCGGCTTTCATTGCCCCGAGTCTGCTTTCTTCCAGTTGCGACAGATTTTCTTCTTTGCCCTTCAGCTCACTGTGAGCTTTTATCAAGCCGGCAACTGTTTCGGAGATTTTATTAAAATCCGAGTATTCCTTACTTCTTTTATTTCTTGTTTCCCCTGAATATTTCAGATCCGAGGATGCCCGGTCAAGGTCATATCCCCCTATTGATTCCCGGAGTATCCTGCCTGCCAGATCCTTGTCATCCTGACCCACAAGTTCATGAAGAGCCAGCATATACACTTTCTGAAGTTCCTTTGGCGGGATCCCTGCCGGCATGCTGTCTGTTCCGTCCTTCTGTACAATCCGGGCTGTGGGATCAAGATGGACTGTCCACGGTTCTTCATTGATCATATAGGCACCGTGAATATCTGCCGAAACAGTTCTTTCGGGCCATATCAGCTGATGAATAAGCCGGGCAATAGTCGTTTTCCCCGTGCCGTTGGGACCGGTGATAATGTTGATATCTCCTGCCAGCCCGTCCAGTCCGGGAGCATGAAGGCCGTCCCTGAACCCGGGTGCTTTTCGTATACTGATAGATTTTAATTCAAGTCTGGCCATATCATTCTGATTTTTGCTGCAACAGATTTCCCAGGAGTCTCTTCGATTCGGTCAGGATAAACTGTTTCCCCTTCTCGTCGGTGTCATCATCAGGTAACCTCATCTTCTGCAGATGAAGATATATTTCCTTACGGTTCATCTCCCTGTGATTTTCCTTCCATTCAGCCAGAAGGTTTTTAAGAAATTCCGTTTCCTCCCCGTCTTCAATGGCAACAATGGTACGTGCCAGTATGCCTGCCGGTGAATTTTGCCGGGCAAGCTCCCTGATATTACTTACCTCAGGCTGTATGTTGTAATCCGTGCCATGAACCAGTATCATTGTTCCTCCTCCGGTTTCGTGGGAAAAATCATCTTTCATGCCTGATGACCATGATTCCACCAGGGCCGGATTGCTGTGAATGCCTGTAAGCATAAGCCCATAGCTTATACAGCTCACATCCTGAAGCTCGTCCCCGAATGAAAGGCTCCTGTCCAGCAGTCCGCTTACAAGAGTGTCACGAAGTGCTTCCTCGCTTTCGCAACCACTGATGTCAATACTTATGTTTTCAAAGCGGACGGGCGAGGCAAATACTCTTTCCGCCCTGCCAACACTGTTGTTACTTATGGTGATCAGCACCGGACCATGTGCACCCGTTTCCTTTGAACTAAGTGCAAGAGGTGAACCCGGATAAAAAATATAGGGATGAGAGATATTAAGCTCCTGCGGCTTGTGAATATGACCAAGTATCCATGTATCCATACCCGTAATGGCAAAATCCGCAAGGCTTACCGGATTATATGGACTGTCACCGGCTCCGAAATCAGCATGAAGAAGTCCGACACCGGGAATGGCCGGATCAATGTTTCCGGTATCAAATCTTTTCAGAGGACTATCCCTTACATGCTGTACCGGGAAAGACCATCCCGCAAACTGTACGGCTTCATTTCCCTTCACAAACTTTTCAAACTCCCACTTTCCTCCTTCACCAAGGAGTCTTACATTATCATGGCTGCCTGCTTTGATGATCTGCGGAAGCACATCAAAGTCGTGGTTTCCGGAGACAATAAAAACCCTGATATTGTGTTCCCCAAGCCGTCTGAATCCCGCTTGCAAAGGACCCACCGCCTCAAAGAAACGATTGTCCCTGTCAACAATATCACCACTCAGTGCAACAATATCCACATTGCTGAGCACAGCCCGGTCCACCATACGTTTCCAGATATCCCTGGCAGAAAATTCCCCTGCCCCGGCAGAAAGTCCCGTGACTTTAAGTCCGAGGTGAATATCTCCCGCAGCTAAAATTTTAATTGCCATAATATTCAGATCCGTTTATTACCCTGATAATTACTTCATATTATTTCCGGAAACAAAAGGATGCCGGAAGTATGATTTATAGTCACACAAATTAAAAATAATGTAAGGAATAGCCAAATCCGGAATCAGGATAATGAACAGGAGTTATCAAAGTCCAACTAATCTTCTCAGAACCCACACTTTTTAAAAAGAGCCAAATATTACCAGTATTTCATTTTACTGGCATTTTTTTGATTTTCAAATCAGACCGGAATTTTCTATTTTTTGGTTAAAATTGGATTCAATATGCCTATTGATATAAACAACAGGTTAATCTATGCAACAAGAAGGGAAAAGAGAACACGACATAAAGCAGTTAATGACCAACCACATATTCCACCTTGTGAAGATATTATTTAAGTTGTATAGCGGTACCTGTTTTCTTATTATGTAGAAACTGTATAATTGCAATTTTTTATAGGAAAGGATTTAAAAACTTATTTTTCAGTTTAACATATAAAATACTTGCAACAGGTCTTTCAGAAAGATCTGAAGGTTTATTTACAACTCCCAGTCCATTAACATATAACG
>JAAYKX010000320.1 GCA_012522155.1 Bacteroidales bacterium | reverse complement strand
TCAATCCTCAAAGGCTGGGAGCCCGAAAAATGGATTCAGTTTGCATGGGCATGCGGCGCACTTGCCACAACCATGATGACTGACTATGCCCAGCCTGCAGATGAGGAACAGGTCTGGAGCATCTGGGAAGGAAACGCAAGGGTAAGGCGCTGACAATACAGGAGCAGTAAAGTTTATCAGGACGGCCCCGCATATAAATCCGGGACCGCCTGTTTTTTCAGCGGCCGGATTTTGCCAGGAAATCGTCAAGCACCTGTTCCAGTGTGGGATCCCCTATTTCCTGCAGCTCATAATATACCCTTGTAGCCGGTTTTCTGATATCAATTATTCTTTTAAGGTCTATGGGAGTAGCTATTACAACACTGTCACAAACGGTATTGTTTATAGTCGTTTCAAGGTCGCGCAGCTGCTGTTCCCCGTAACCCATTGCCGGAAGAAGTCTGCCAATACCCGGATAAAGCCTGAAAGTATCCTTCAGCCTGCCGCTCAGGAAGGGCCTCGGATCAACTGTTTCAGCAGCCCCGAATTTCCGGGCAGCAACAACTCCTGCCCCTATCTTCATCTCCCCGTGCGTCAGGGTCGGACCATCCTCAACAACCAGAACTTTTTTACCCCTTATCAGGGAAGGATCATCAACCCTGATCGGTGAAGCCGCATCAATAATTATGGCTTCCGGATTCACCCTGACAGTATTTTCCCTTACGGTATCCACTGCTGCAGGGTCAGCACTGTCAACCTTGTTTATAACAACAACATCGGCAAGGCGCAGGGTTACTTCACCGGGATAATATCTCAGCTCATGTCCCGCCCTGTGGGGATCGGCAACGGTTATCATAAGATCAGGCCGGTAGAACGGGAAATCATTGTTGCCTCCGTCCCACAGGATTATGTCACAGCCGCCGGGATCCTTTTCTGCCTCACGAAGTATAGCCTCATAATCCACACCGGCATATATGACATTACCTCTTTCAATATGAGGTTCATATTCCTCCATCTCCTCAATGGTACATTTATGTTTTGCCAGATCCTCAAGGACTGCAAAACGCTGAACCTTCTGTTCAATAAGATTCCCGTAGGGCATGGGATGACGAATTGCAACAACCCTTAATCCTTTTGACATCAGGATTTCTATTATTTTCCCCGACGTCTGGCTCTTGCCGCTGCCCGTCCTGACCGCTCCGACGGCAATAAGCGGCTTGGTGCTTCTGATCATAGTAGCCTCAGGACCCAGCATTACAAAATTCGCTCCTGCCGCATTTACCAGCGCTCCCGTTGACATTATCTGCTGATAGGCCACATCACTGTAGGAGAATACACAGTCATCCACCTTATATTTGCTGATAAGCCCGGGAAGCTCTTCCTCGGGAAACACCGGTATCCCGTCAGGATAAAGTCGTCCCGCAAGCCCGGGGGGATATCTCCTGTCGTCAATATCCGGTATCTGGGCAGCTGTGAATGCCACAACATTAAAATCCTCATTGTCCCGGTAAACGGTATTGAAATTATGGAAGTCCCTTCCTGCCGCACCGATTATGATTACATTTTTTCTGCTCATTTCATATAATATTTATCATCAATTTGTTGATAGTACCGTTTTCGTTTTAAGATGAAACAGCAAATGTATAATTTGCGAGGCGGATAAACGAAATTTAAAGTCTTTTTTTTTATATGACTTTCAGATTTTAACTGTCTGTGATACAATATATCCTATATTAAGAGGTTGAATCCTGACAGGAGCTTTGTAAAGTGAACCATTTAATGAAATTATTCGTAAATAATTTGTACTATTATAAGCATAAATGAATGTACTGGCCCACATATACCTGTCGGGTGATTCCGAGGAAATAATAATCGGGAATTACATAGGTGATTATGTGAAGGGCAGGGATTATCTGAAATACCCTGAACAGGTAAGAAAGGGCATAATTCTGCACAGGCATATTGACGGCTTCACGGACAGGCATCCCGTGGTTCACAGAAGCAAGATTCATTTCTCAAAAAAATACCATAAATATGCCGGCGTTGTAACAGACATTATCTATGATCATTTCCTTACCCGGGAGTGGAGTCTTTTTTCACGAAGGCCCCTGGAGAGTGTCACCTATAATTTCTACAGGGCAATGGTCAATAATTATGATATTCTCCCCGACAAGGTAAAGGAGATGATGCCGTTTTTTATTATAAACAACTGGATTGAAACTTATCAGACCCGCAGGGGTATAGGACGAACACTCAGGACGCTGAGCAGGAACACCACATTGCCCAACGAGACAAGATTTGCCATACGGATGCTCAAGAAAAACTATTTTACACTGCTTGATGATTTCATGGAGTTTTTTCCACAGCTGATCGACTACGTGGAAAATGATTTCGGCATAGAGATCTCCCACAGGATAACAATTCCTTTCTGATCATATCAGATGCTCCGTACGGCTGGCATCAAGTCTCAGGAATATGAACAGCATAATGGTGAAGCCCCAGAGTGAACTTCCCCCGTAACTGAAAAAGGGAAGAGGTATTCCAATAACCGGAACAAGACCTATTGTCATTCCCAGGTTGATAAAGAAATGAATAAACAGAATGGACATCACCCCGTAGCCATAGGTCCGTGAAAATACCGACCGCTGCCTTTCGGCAAGCTTAATAAGCCTCAGCAAAAGAAAAAGATACATACCCACGATCAGGACCGACCCCAGAAATCCCCATTCCTCACCAACGGTACAAAAAATAAAATCGGTGCTTTGTGCCGGAACAAACTTAAACTTTGTCTGGGTTCCACGGAGGAAACCCTTTCCGCTGAAACCTCCCGACCCTATAGAAATGAGTGACTGGTTCAGGTTGTAACCCGTTCCATGCGGATCGGATTTAAAGCCCAGCATAATTTCCACCCTTTCTTTCTGATGGGACCTCAGGAAATTATCAAACACAAAATCAACGGTGTTGATATACAAAACACTGCTGATCAGGAAGGCATAAATGACAAGTACACCAAGGGCCTTTTTCTGGTAAATATAATAGGCAAAGAACAAACCCGACACCAGAAGTGTAATTATGATAATCAGGTTATAGGAGGCCGGCTCATTCAGGGAATGATTCAGCATGAACAGGGGTCCGCCGATCAGCAGGACGATCCCTGCTCCGGCAAGAGCCACTTTCAGTTTCCTTGTCACGAGCCAGACCAGGAAAAATGCCAGACCGGTAAGTATCAGTTCAAGCATGTAATTATCAAGCAGGAGTGCAAGGAAGAAAAGAATAATCATCAACAGGCCCGATACAAAAACGTACGGGCTCATCCCTTCCCTGAAAAGTACCAGTATCAGGGCAAAAAAAACAATGGTTGATCCCATGTCGGGCTGGGCCGCCGTCAGAATAGCCGGCAGCAGGATAATTCCCAGTGCGGGCATAATTATTCTGAACCGGGTAAGTTCCTGCCTGTGATAATTAAGATAGCCTGCCAGGGCCAGGGCGGTGGCAAACTTTGCAAATTCGGAAGGCTGAAGACTTACAAATCCAAACTCGAACCATGACCGGGAACCGTTTATTTCCTTGCCGAAAAAGAATAAAAGGATCAGCATCACAATCATGATGCCATAGATAACCCAGTAAAAGAAAAAATAAAACCTGGCATCGGTAACCATAACCAATACAGCCAGTATCAGGGCTGCAACGATCCAGATGAACTGTTTCCCGTAACGCTGTGAAAAATCGAGTATCTCCCTGTGCTCCTCGTTGAATACCGCTGCATAAATATTGAACCATCCCATGATGACCATGAGAAGGTAGACAATAACCACCGGCTTGTCCACACGTTTCCATATATTAATGTTCCTCGTCACGCTGATCGCTTTTTATGCCAATAAGATCCAGTTCAAGCATTCTCTTTTCCTTCCATCCCGAAGCTGCGGATATTTCTTTTTTAAGATATTTTTCAATCATCAGGCTGGCCACGGGAGCTGCATAGGTGGCTCCAAATCCTGAATTCTCTACATATACTGCAATAGCTATTTCAGGATCATCCTTCGGTGCAAAAGCGATAAATACGGAATGGTCCTTTCCATGAGGATTCTGTACGGTGCCCGTTTTCCCGCATACAACCACATCAGGCATTGCCGCAATCCTTGCTGTTGCTCCGGCTCCTCCGTTGACAGCTGCCTCCATTCCAAGAATGACCTCCTCGAAGTTGGCAGAATCAATTTCTATATCATACCTTGTCCGGAAGCGGCTGCCTTCCTCCCCCCCCGCAGATCTTACCACATGAGGGGTAAAATAATATCCCCTGTTTGCTATTGCTGCAGTCATGTTTGCCATCTGAAGGGGTGTGGCTCCTATCTCGCCCTGTCCTATTGCCAGGGAAATGACCGTCAGCGCCCTCCATCCGTTCTTTCCGTGAAACCTGTCGTAGTATGCCGGAGCAGGTACCAGACCGGGCAGCTCATTGACAAATTCGGTCTCCAGTTTTGTCCCGAAACCGAACTGGGTGAGATATGATCTCCATTTCTCATAGGCTTCGGTAACGGATGAATATTCCGGGTTTTCAAGTATCCTTCTGAATGTCTGGCAGAAATATGCATTGCATGAATTCATTATACCTCCCTTAAGGTCGAGGGGGGATGAATGTGAATGACAACCGACAAAAAGATAGCCATTGTTGCAGGAGAAGCTTGTTGAGGGTACTATTACCTTTTCCTGCAGTGCTATGAGGCCGTTGACAGGCTTAAAAGTTGACCCGGGCGGATATGAAGCCATGAAAGCCCTGTTAAACAGGGGCAGCAGTGTATCTGCCGACAGTTTCAGGAAGTTCTCTGAGCGGGCCCTTCCTACAAGAAGTTCCGGATCATATCCCGGTGAAGAGATAAGAGCAAGGATCTCACCCGATGCCGGCTCAATGGCAACAATGCTTCCTGTTTTATTCTCCATCAGTCTTTCACCGTATTCCTGAAGATCAAGGTCTATGCTTGAGATGATATCATTTCCCTGGGCAGCTGCCGTATCCATGGCACCCTCGGCATAGGATCCCTTAACACGGCTGTAAACATCAACCAGAAAAATTTTCACACCCTTTGTACCCCTGAGTTCCTTTTCATATGCCTCTTCAATGCCAAGCTTGCCTATATAGTCACCCGGCTTGTAGTAGGGATCCTTTTTTATCTGTATCTCGTCAACTTCGCTGACATAGCCCAGAATATGGGCACCCACAGGCTTCGAATATTTTCTCAGCGTCCTTGGCTGCACATAGAATCCCGGAAACATGAATATCTTTTCCTGAAACTTTGCATATGACTCCGCCGATATCTGCTTGAGAAATATCGAAGGAGCCCTGTAGGAATAATTTCTGGCAGCCTTCATTCTCTCCCTGAATACATCGGTACTTATTTCCAGATCCTCGCAGAAAAGAGCAGTATCCATAGTGCTTGTCTGGGAAGGGATCACCATAAGGTCGTATGCCGCCTGGTTGAAGACCATAAGATTTCCGTTCCTGTCATAGATCAGTCCCCTGGCAGGATACTGGGTCACATACCTTAAAACATTATTGTCTGCTGAAAGCCTGTAGACATCCTTGACAACCTGAATGACGAACAACCTTGCAATAAGTATGACACAGGCAATGATTATCATTGCGATGATGAAATATTTCCTGGCTGCAAACAAATCTTTCATAACCGGCCGGCTATTTCCCCCTTCTTATATATTCAAGAAGTACTATAAATATCACAGAAAAAAGTGTGCTGAGCAGAACTCTCAGAAATGTAGTAAAAAAATCAGTGAGCCGGAATACTTCAAGATAAAAAAGGAAAAAATGATGGATAAAAACGATTACAAGGGTATATATCAGAAACCATTTGAAGCCGTAAATCCTCAGTGAGGGTTCTGAAACAAATTCATAATCCTCCCTTGTGGAAATCATCCGCAGCACCCAGGGACGTGCAAATCCCGCGATTACACTTGCAGAAGTGTGCATCCCCGGGGTTCCTGAAAAAATATCAATAACAAATCCTGTCAGAAAAGACAGGAAAAGCAGCAGCCATGACGATATGTCAAAGGGCAGCAGCATGATGAACATGATATAAACATAGGGGTTCACATATCCGCTGAACTGTATATTATTGAACAGGAAGAGCTGAAGGAGTATCAGCAAAACAAATATCAGGGTGTATCTGAGTATCCTGTTGATCATTGGAATTGTGTTTCAAGATTCTGTTGTTCGGTCTTTTGTAGGTTGCCGGCGAGGTTGACAAATCTGAGTTTTTTAAAATCAGCCTTCAGGGCAACCGAGATCCTGTAAAAGTCACTTCCTGATTTTTCTATTTCATTTATCACGCCGACCATCAGTCCTTCAGGAAATATTGCGGAATACCCGGTTGTTTCAACAGTATCCCCGATAATCACTTCCACATGCTGTGGTATATCACTGAGAATGGCATTCCTGTAGCTTTTCCCGTCCCAGCCCAGTGAACCGAAATACCCGTTTGACCTGATCCTTGCACTCAGCCTGAAGTCAATATTGAGAAGCGACATTGCCACGGAATAGTTTGATGAGCATCCCACTATCACCCCGGCTACGGCATCATCCGCTATAACGGCCATATCCGGTGCCAGATTATCGTTATAGCCCCTGTCAAGGGTAAGGAAATTTTTCTGGCGGTTCACCGAATTATTTATCACCTCGGCAGAAAACCATAAATATTTCTGCCGGTACACTGAGTCACTGACAGTGTAAAAAATGCTGTCCTTCATCTTTCCCGTCTGTTCAAGAAGGTTTCTCAGCATGACATTTTCCCTGGCGAGGCCAACTTCCGTTTCACGCAGCCGGAAATAGGAACCGGTCCTGCTGAATGATCTTTCAAGACCGGCCGTAATTCCCCTGACACCCTTTATGAATCTTGTGTTATGATAGCTGTTCCCCGAGGTCAGCAGGGATAATGCTATTCCTTCAAGTATCAGAAAGATTATTACATTATTGTATCTCTTAAAAAAATTAAGGAGATTTCTCATTCACAGCCCTGTATTATCTCATGAGGAAAGGATATTTTTCAACATTCTTAAGTGCCACACCCGTTCCCCGTGCCACCGAATGAAGGGGATCCTCAACCACATTGAAGTTTATATTGATCTTGTCGGCAAGCCTTCTGTCGAAGCCCCTGAGAAGGGCACCCCCTCCCACCATGTATATCCCCCTGTTTACAATGTCGGCATACAGTTCGGGCGGAGTCTGTTCCAGGACATTCAGCAGGGCTGCTTCTATCTTGGTAATGGACTTGTCGAGGCAGTAGGCTATTTCCTGATAGGACACAGGTATTTCGACCGGAAGGGCAGTCATTATATTGGGACCCCTTACTATATAGT
>JAAYKX010000319.1 GCA_012522155.1 Bacteroidales bacterium | reverse complement strand
TTCAATACCGTTAACGGTGAGCTTGCAGTGAGGGTTAATGCCCTGCCTGAAATTCCGGTAATAAGTTCTTCGGGTCCGGTTTCATTCTGTATAGGCGGAAGCGTGACTCTTACTTCAAGTGAGGCAACAGGCTATTTATGGTCTACCGGAGCCACCGGCAGAAGTATTACCGTAAACGCTTCGGGGGAATATACCGTAAGGGTAAGAAATGAGCAGGGCTGCCTTAGTGAAGTTTCTGATCCGGTAACTGTTACGGTTCATCCTCTGCCCCAGGCCCCGCTCATAGGTGCAGTAACACATCCCACCTGTACCGAACCAACAGGAAGCGTTTCGCTTGTGGGACTTCCTGCAACAGGTATCTGGACACTTACACGTTATGGCGGAGAAGTCACTACAACAGGAAGAGGTACCACCACTACCGTTACGGATCTTCTTCCCGGAAGATATAATTTTACCGTCACGGCAGAAACGGGATGCACCTCACCGGTATCCCTTTCCGTAACAATTAATGCACAGCCGGTAACACCGGAACCACCAAACGTTGGAACAATAACACATCCTACATATACAGTTTCCACAGGCAGTGTGGTCCTGACAGGACTTCCTGCCGGAACATGGAGACTGACCCGTTATCCGGGAGAAATAACAATAACAGGTTCGGGAACCTCCAGAACCGTTTCAGGTCTTGAGCCGGGCACATACACATTTACTGTAACTAATGCAGTTGGCTGTACTTCAGCCTCTTCAGCCAGTGTGCTTATAAATGCCCGGCCGGGACCTCCAGCGGTTATCATTACTGATCCTGATACAATTTGTTCAATACATACCGCTGATCTCACCCGGCCCGAAATAACCGAAGGTTCTGATCCCGGACTTGTCTATTCCTACTGGACTGATCCGGATACAACAATAGCAAGTAACAGGGTGGAGGATCCCACAGCTGTTCCGCCGGGAATATATTATATCCTAGGCAGGACAACGGCGAATTTCTATACCATTGTTCGGGTAAACGTCAATGCCGATGAAATGCCGGCAGCAGATGCAGGTCCCGACCAGATGCTTGGCTTTACTTTTGAAACTGTAATGAATGCCGTTCCGCCTGAGGCCGGAACCGGTATATGGACGGTTGATTCGGGTTCAGGTGTTCTGGCGGATATCAACGATGCCGCTACCGGGGTCACGGGATTGTCACTCGGAAGAAATGAATTCGTATGGACAGTAACCAACGGAGTGTGTCCGCCGGTGGCGGACAGGATGGTCATCCGGGTCGATGACCTGATGATTCCCTCTCTCATTACTCCCAATATGGACGGATTAAATGATTATCTGATTATTCAGGGTCTGGAAAACCTCGGAAGGACCGAGCTCATAATATTTGACCGCAGAGGGGTTGAGGTTTATAAAGATCAGGATTACAATAACGACTGGTATGGGATTGACTATGACAGCAGACCTCTTCCGGAGGATACATATTTCTATCAGATCAGGACAGAAACAGGAAGAACCATGAAGGGTTTTGTTGTCATCCGGCGTTAAAGAAAAGAAAATATATTACCGGTAAAATGATTGTGCGGACAGAATTATCAGTAAAGGAATATCAGCAAAAAGAATATCAACAAAGAAATTTTAGTGAAGGAATTTTAGCAAAGAACTATCAGTAAAGGAATATCAGTAAAAATACATTCTATATAACATTATATTTAAAGCGAAGCGAATTCAGAGATTCAGGATATGGAAATCGTGAACTCCGGGCTTTGAACCTTGAATAATTTAATTTTCATCCAATGAAACCTTTATGATACAAAGACATAAAAGATAATGAAAAGAAATTCACAACCAGGAAGGTTCCATACGAACTACTTAACATCTAATAATTTAATTGTATTATTTCGTATGAAAAATCTGATTCATATTTTAATTTTTTTCCTTTTGTCGGGAAGCCTTATGGCGCAGCTGACACCCGTTACCAATCAGTACATTCTCAATCCGATGACAATCAATCCTGCGTATGCAGGTAACAGGGGTGCGCTGAACGTTGCATCATTCTACCGCAAGCAATGGGTCGGGATCACGGGTGCCCCGCAGACAATGACACTGGCTGTTGATGCTCCCTTCCTCGATTCCAAACTGGGAATAGGACTGACAATAACAAATGATAAGATAGGCGTGTCGA
>JAAYKX010000318.1 GCA_012522155.1 Bacteroidales bacterium | reverse complement strand
GCTATTATGAGACAAATTGTAGGTGACCGTACTGTTAACGAGGTGCTGACAGTGGGACGGGCCGAAATAGCTGCTATAGTTCATCAGGAAATACAGGAATTATGCACGGAATATTCGCTGGGACTGAAAATTGAACAGGTAATACTGCAGGATGTAAATCCCCCTGATCCCGTAAAAGATGCCTTCAATGCGGTTAACCAGGCACAACAGGAGAAAGAGACACTGATAAATCAGGCCAGGTCGGAATACAATAAAATAATCCCCAAAGCAAGAGGTCAGGCTGAAGAAACAATCCAGACTGCAACGGGGTATGCGACAGAACGTGTCAATAATGCACTCGGGGAAACCGCCCGGTTCAACGCTCTTTACCGGGAATATATCAAGGCGCCCGAAATAACAAAACAAAGACTGTATCTCGAAACTATGCAAAAGGTGATACCAAAGCTTGGCAACAAGATAATCACCGATGAAAAGGGCAATAATGTACTGCCCCTTCTTCAGATGCAGACAAAAAACCTATAAATCACAGAAAGACATGAATTATAAAAAAATAATACTGGGACTCACGCTAGCAGTTTTCGCACTCATAGTGATTCTGGAAACCGTGTACATGATTACCGAAACCGAACAGGTTGTCATAACACAGTTCGGGAAACCCGTAGGGGATGCAAAAGTGACCCCTGGCCTCAATCTAAAAATACCTTTTATCCAGAGAGTCAATTATTTTGAAAAAAGATTTATGGAGTGGGATGGCGATGCCAACCAGGTGCCGACAAAAGACAAGAAATTCATTTATGTGGATACCTATGCACGATGGCAGATAACCGATCCCCTGCAATTCTTCAAGCGTCTGACCGACGAAAGGGGCGCCCAATCCAGGCTGGCCGATATTCTCGACGGTGAAACACGTGACTTTATTGCAAATCACGATCTGGAAGAAGTGGTCAGATCAGTAAACAGAACACCTGTTCCGTCCGGTTCCATAGGTGAGGAAGTGGGGGATACACTGTCAGATATCAATGAAGGGCGCCTCCGGATACAGGAAAGGATACTTGAATCATCCAATGAGAAAGCCGGCGACCTTGGGATCATAATCCTGGATGTGAGAATAAAAAGATTGAATTATGTTACTGAAGTCCAGACCCAGGTTTATGAACGAATGAAAAGCGAAAGATACAGGATTGCTGAAAAATTCCGGTCAGAAGGCCTGGGGGAAGCCTCAAAAATAAACGGAGAAAAGGAAAGGGATCTGAAAACCATTCAATCGGAAGCATATCGCAAAGCCGAGGAAATCAGAGGTGAAGCTGATGCAAGGGCAACTGCCGTATATGCCGGGGCATATAATCAGTCGGCAGCTTCGAGAAACCTGTACAGCTTTATGAAATCTATGGAAACATTCGAAAAAACGTTTGATACCACAACCACAATCATAATCTCAACGAGAAGTGAATTATACAAATACCTTATAAATATCAGCCAACATTGAAATATTACTGATATAATTACTAATTTACGAGTCGATTTTTAACTAAAAAATGAGAATAAAATGAAAATGAAATTACAAAAACTGTTGATCCTGTTTATCAGTCTAACGATCAGTGGATTAGCAATAGGGCAGACCTATAATATCGTTATCAAGGGCGGACATGTCATTGACCCTAAAAATAATATCAACGCTGTAATGGATGTTGCAGTAAAAGACGGCAAGATAGCATTGCTTGCCAAAAATATCGATGCAAAGGAAGGAAGACAGGTAGTTGATGCCAAAGGAATGTATGTTACACCCGGTCTTATTGACATGCATGTTCATGTTTATCATGGTACAGTACTTGACCATCAGTATTGCAACGGACCCAATTCTGTGGTACCGGACGGGTTTACCTTCCGCTCAGGTGTTACAACGGTTGTTGATGCAGGTTGTGCAGGATGGAGATCTTTCCCCGAGTTCAAGAGAAATATAATTGACAGGTCCCAGACACGTGTCCTGGCCCTGCTGAACATTGTGGGAGACGGTATGAGAGGCGGTCCCGCTGAACAGAACCTGAAGGATATGGAACCGGTAAGAACGGGTGAATATGCAAAAAAATATTCTGAAGATATTGTCGGAATCAAGCTTGCACATTATTCAGGACATGAATGGGAACCCACGGACAAAACAGTTGAAGCAGGAAGGATAGCTGACATGCCCGTGATGATTGATTTCGGCGGTGCTGAACCACCCCTGCCCATTGAAGAGCTGTTCATGAAACATCTCCGCCCGGGTGACATTTTTACCCATTGCTTTGCCCAGCTTGGCAGCGGAAGGGAATATGTTGTCGATCCTGTTGAAGGCAAGGTAAGGCCCTTCGTATGGGATGCCATCAAGAGGGGCATAATATTTGATGTTGGTTACGGCGGAATCAGCTTTTCCTATTCACAGGGAATACCAGCCATCAAAAGCGGCCTCTATCCCCACGTGATAAGTACTGATCTTCACACTGGAAGCATGAATGCAGCAATGAAGGATCTTGTTACAACAATGTCAAAATTTCTGGCTATGGGAATGGATCTGCAGAGTGTAATCAAGGCAACCACTTCGGAACCGGCCAGAGTGATCAAGCGTGAGGAACTCGG
>JAAYKX010000317.1 GCA_012522155.1 Bacteroidales bacterium | reverse complement strand
GTGGCAAACGAGAAACATGTGTATGAAGCACTCAAGTATGGCATAGACCTGCTGTGGGTAGGAGCCCGTACATCCGTTAATCCCTTTACCGTTCAGGAAATAGCCGATGCCTTAAACGGTGTTGATGTAATGGTCATGATCAAAAATCCCATTAATCCTGATATCGATCTGTGGATCGGTGCTATTGAAAGGATAGCCCGGGCAGGAATAAAACGGATAGGTGCAATACACCGCGGGTTTTCATCCTATGAAAAGACCACATACCGTAATCAGCCCAACTGGCAGTTACCTATTGAGTTAAGAAGAAAAATGCCGGATATCCCGATAATCTGTGATCCCAGTCATATTGCCGGAGCCAGGGAATATCTGCATGAGATTTCACAGAAAGCTCTCGACCTCAACTTCGACGGATTAATGCTGGAATCACATGTACGGCCTGAAAAAGCACTGAGCGACTCAGCCCAGCAGATCACTCCCGGTGAACTCAATGAGCTTCTCAGCCGGCTGATCCTTCGCAATCCCTCAACCTCCGATCCGAAACTGCTCGATATCCTCGGGGAATTAAGGCAGCAGATAGATCTTTTTGATGACCATCTCATTGATCTTATAGAAAGAAGGATGGAGGTGGCGGAAAAAATCGGACAATACAAGAAGGATAATAATATCACCATTCTTCAGAGTGCACGCTGGGATGAAATAGTGAAGAGGGTGATGATGAAGAGTCTGGCAAAGGGACTGAGCAGAGAGATGACAGATGCCATATTCAAGGCCATCCACCAGGAATCCATCAACCACCAGATGAAAATCATGAATTATGGCATTGACATAAACATATCTGATAAAAATATCTGAGCTGATGGATTATTATGTTGTTCCCTCGGAAATAAACGGATCAGTGAGTGCTCCTCCTTCGAAAAGCATGACACAGCGTGCCATTGCTGCTGCTCTCCTGGCAGCAGGAGAAAGCATTATAACGAATCCTTCGGAATGTGACGATTCACTTGCTGCAATAAATATTGCCACGGCACTGGGCGCTGATATAAGCCACGAACCGGACCAGCTCAGGATCAGGGGATCGGGGAAAGTCAGGGAACGACTGCTGAACTGCGGGGAATCAGGACTTGCCATAAGAATGTTTTCCCCTGTTGCAGCCCTTTATAAAGAGGAAATAATATTGACAGGAACAGGTTCTCTCGTTACAAGGCCAATGTCAATAATAGAAGATGCCCTTGGCCAGCTGGGGGTAAAATGCAGTAGCAAGGGAGGTTTTCTTCCTCTCAACATCCAGGGACCCCTCAGAGGCGGACACTGTGAAATAGACGGATCTCTCAGCTCCCAGCTGCTCACCGGACTGCTGATGGCTCTTCCGCTTGCAGAAAAGGATTCGGTAATAATTGTAAATAATCTCAAAAGCAAGCCCTATATCGATATGACACTGCAGGTTCTGAAACATTTCGGAATCAGGACGGTAAAATCGGACTACAGTCGTTTTGAGATAGCAGGAAATCAAAAATACAAGGCAAAAAAATTCACAGTTGAAGGTGACTGGAGCGGAGGCGCTTTTCTCCTGGTGGCCGGAGCAATAAATGGCGACATAAAGGTTGAAGGACTAAGGGCCGACAGCCTGCAGAGCGATAAAGCAATCCTGAATGTCCTGGACAGGGCCGGTGTCAGGACAACAATACTGGAAAATTCCGTAACAGTAAGAAAATCGAAGATCGAACCCTTCTTTTTTGATGCAACTGAATCACCCGATCTCTTCCCTCCCCTTGTTACCCTTGCGGCTTTTTGCAGCGGCAAATCGACAATCAGAGGCATCTCACGCCTGATTCACAAGGAAAGCAACAGGGCAAAGGCCCTGATAAGTGAATTCGGTAAAATCGGGATCAGGGTTGAAACCGATGACGAGAATATGATAGTAACAGGTGGTTCCGTAAAGGGTGGTGAAGTCAGTTCACATGGTGATCACCGCATAGCAATGGCTGCAGCAGTTGCTGCCCTGGGAGGCTCGGGAAAAATACTGATAAAAAATTCAGGATGTGTCGCAAAATCCTATCCCCTCTTTTTTGAAGATCTCCGGAAACTGGGCACAATGATCTATGAATAATTAGTAAACGATTCCTGCATTGGGGGCATCGATCCGTAAACATTTCCACAGCGGGGGGGCATCAAGCCGTAAACGATTCCGTACAGCAGAAGGGTATATTGATTAAATTTTTATACTTTTTGTGTGTTGGATTAATAATTTTATATAGATTTGCAGGAATGAGTAAAGGAAATTTATATAACTGGTGGTGGTGCAGCTTCTGAACTAATGCTGTGAATCACGCTGTTATATAAATACAAAAGATATAATTAAAAGGCACGCTGATCACAGCGTGCCTTTTTTATTTTAAAGTCCTGTATAATACTTACTTAATACATGATGAAATGAACAAAAACACAAAGATTCTTTTAAGTGAAAGAGAGATGCCCCGCCAGTGGTATAACATTGTGGCGGACATGCCAAACAAACCCTCACCCCCGCTTGACCCGGCAACACGCAAACCTATCAGTCCCGAAGCACTTGCAGCAGTCTTCCCAATGGAACTTATCAGACAGGAAATGTCAGCGGAAAGGTATATTGACATACCTGATGAAGTTCTGAGTCTTTACAAAACCTTTCGCCCTTCCCCCATGCACCGGGCTCTTAACCTGGAGAAAGCCCTCGGAACAAAAAGCAGGATATACTACAAATATGAAGGTGGCAATTATTCCGGTTCCCACAAAGCCAACACTGCAATTGCCCAGGCATATTATAACAAGAAAGAAGGGATAAGGAGGATTACAACCGAAACCGGAGCAGGCCAGTGGGGAAGCGCCATGAGCTTTGCATGCAACCACTTCGGTCTTGAACTGCTGGTTTTCATGGTGAACGTAAGCTTCCAACAGAAACCCGGTCGTAAAATAATGATGAACACCTATAATGCAAAGGTGGTGCCCTCTCCTTCAACCATGACAGCCGTTGGAAGGCAGATCCTCGAAAAATATCCTGATTCCCCGGGAAGCCTGGGAATAGCCATCTCGGAAGCCATGGAAATAGCCGTACAGGATCCCTATACAAAATATTCCCTTGGCAGCGTCCTGAACCATGTATCGCTCCATCAGACAATAATCGGTCAGGAAGCATTGCTTCAGATGGAAAAAACAGGTGATTATCCTGATGTGATAATAGGATGCTTCGGAGGCGGATCCAACTTCTCGGGTATCTCCTTTCCCTTCATCCGCGAAAATATTGTCAATGGCAAAAAGACCAGGTTTGTAGCAGTGGAACCTTCTTCATGCCCTAAGCTTACAAAAGGAAGATTCATGTACGATTTTGGTGATTCCGCCGGAATGACCCCGCTCCTTCCTATGTATACACTGGGACATAATTTTATTCCGGAAAAGATCCATGCCGGGGGCCTTAGGTATCACGGTGCGGGAGTCCTGGTAAGCCAGCTCCTTAAAGACGGATTTGTTGAAGCCAAAGCCAAGATGCAAAGGGAATGTTTTGAAGCGGGAGTGTTTTTTGCAAGAAATGAAGGTATTCTTCCTGCACCGGAATCCAATTATGCGATTGCAGCAGCACTCGACGAAGCCAGACAAGCCGACATTGAAGGTACAAGCAGGGTAATACTGTTCAATCTCAGTGGTCACGGACACATGGATGTTACATCATATGAGAGATTCTTTGCTGATAATCTTCCGGACCATGAAATGACACAGGAAGAAGTTGATAAATTTATTGCCGGAACCGGTTTGCAGGACTGATTCTCCAAAAGAACTCCGGCATACACTACGGCAGAAATCCGTATCTCCGCAGAACAAGAAACTCCAAAAAAACCCCGGGAAAAACCCCTGAGAAAATCACAGGGGAAACCCGGGGAAAAAATTCCCGGAAATAATCCGGGAAATATTTCATGAGAAAACCGGGGAGAAATCCCCGGATTGAATATATCTTTTAAAAATCGGAATAGGATGTCGGGAAGAGGAGATACTGTGTGTTTCTGGAAATAGTATTACTGTACTCTTCCATGTCACGCATCCTTATCCAGTCGGGATCATTTCTGAATTCCTCCCACTTTTCATCATGGGTATCCATGTTCTGAAATGTGGTCATATACATCAGGTTGGGCATATGGCTTCCTGCCAGGACCTGGCCGTAAAAGACAGCATTGAATCCCAGTTTTTCAAACAGGGCGATCTCTTCATTATTGAACATATCTATCTTTTTTCCGGCTTTGTATTCCGTGGCGCTCTCATAGCTGCGCAACTCATATACTCTTTCCGGACGATCAGTGTCAAATGAAGGAGCCCTGAACCGGGGCATCCCCTCAAAGGCTTTCAGCAAAATGCTTTCATATCTTTGAAAAGGCGGATCATCAGGTGAAGCATTCAGGAAATCGCCGGCCCTTCTCTGATAATCAGCATCCTTTTCAAGCACCACCTTCATACTGAAATATTTATCAGCTGTTTCGTAAGGAATAAACACATATACATATTTCCCGAAGTCTGCCGTATCAGTTTCAACCGGCTTGAATACACCGACTCCTTCAATGCCGGACCTTCGCAGGACAGGCTTTAGTGCACCGGCAATATATTTTTCAGTTCTCTCTGCCTGACCGGGTCCCGAAACATCATAAATTTTTATCTCATAGTACATACGGGGTGTTTTTTCCCTGCAGCCGCCTGAGGACAACAACACAACAGCTGCGATTGTCAGGAAGATCAAAGACTTAATGATTTTTTTCATAAATTATATAAATTAGGTTTGTATTCAATACCACAGCTGAACTAATATAATGCTGAAAATTCCCGGAATATAGTGTTTGCCTGTTCAACAGTAATTTCCTTACCCGACCGGATATAAAACCTGTGACGAAGTGTGACGGATTCCCCTTGCCGGAGTGTAAGGACTATCTTTTCATGATCCTTGTTATAGGCCTGCGAGCCGAGGTTGTTGGTTGAAAAGAGACCATAGCCACGTGCATGTGAATGGCCGGGATAACCAATGTTTTCAGGATGATCCCAGAAGCCGAAAGATGTAAGTACATTGTTTTTTGTCCCTGAAAGGATAACCCAGTCATTCCTTGTACTCCATACATCATCACCACGGTTTCCGGAACTTGATGTATACATTCCTGTTACACCTACGTTATCGGTCGACCTTACTTCAGTCGGATTTCCCTGTGAATCGGTATAGACTGCCGGCTGATCCGAAGGCATCTCAAAAGCCCTGTCAACCCTGATGGCAAACATTCCCTCCTTGTTGTCGGTAATGGTGACAGGTCCTTCAGCAGCAGTAAGGGTGGAAATATGGTCAATAGTATATGAAACCTTTGTGCCCGAGAAGATGTATTTTGTATTCTCCGTCAGCAAAGTATTTCCTTTATAATCCTTCCAGTCGGATATCACCTCAAGATTTGCTTTTTTACCGTTTTTGGCCCTTACAATTTCCCTGACCACAATATAGCCGTAAGTATCTTTCTTTTCGGCAGGTATTGCCGAAGAATTATTCCAGAAGTCGAG
>JAAYKX010000316.1 GCA_012522155.1 Bacteroidales bacterium | reverse complement strand
GTATAGCGCCCCCTTGTTTCAAATTCAAGTATGGTTCCGTCATTTTACATGAATGAGGATGTCTGGATATTGGGTGTTTCCTGAGAGGTTTTACTGTCGCCGTATGTTTCAACATCCCCGTAAACCATTGTTCCCCTGACCTCTGTTCCGGGAGCACTTTCATCCTTCCGGAATCCGTAGATTCCTCCTGTTGAAAAAACCGATACAGGATGTTCGTACTTGTTGAGTCCCCAGCGTGCTATGTCAAACTGATGGGGTCCCTGATTACCTGTGTCCCCGTTGCCTGTATCCCAGTACCAGTGCCAGGAATAATGACTGCGTTTTTCATTGTAGGGACGCCATTTGGCCGGACCCAGCCAGCGTTCATAATGGAATGCCGGAGGAGGTGCTGAATCCTTTGCCCAGCCGTATGAATCGCGTGCCTTGAAGCAGAGTCCCCTGGCCATATATACCTCACCTATGCCACCTCCGTGGAGAAATTCTATTGCTTCAGTTACATTCTTTGAGGAACGGTTGTTATGCCCGACCTGAACAAAAACCTTGTACTTCCCAGCAGCTTCCATCATCTTTCTTCCTTCAAATATATTATGGCTGGCAGGTTTTTCAATATAGACATGTTTCCCTGCCTGACATGCCCAGATGGTAGCCAGGGCATGCCAGTGATTCGGGGTCACAATTGCTACGGCATCAGTATCCGGATCTTCCAGTACCCTGAGTAAATCCCATTCGGTTTTTGGTTTCCGGCCTGTTTTTTCCGATACGGTCTTTGATTTCGGTCCGAAAAGCCGTTCGTCGGTATCACAGAGTGTCGTCAGTTCAACATTGTGACTTTTTCTCAGTGCGCACCATTCGTCAATATGTACGGCACCCTGGTTGCGGATACCGATAAGTGCCAGATTGATGCGGTCATTGGCGCCCCTGATGCCGGAATATGTCCGGGCATCGAGCCCCAGGCCTCCAATGGTAATACCTGCGGTGCCCAATGCAGTGGTTTTGATAAATTCCCTTCTTTTTGTCATAAAGCAGTAATTAATGATTTATTAGCAGTTATTGTAAAATTAATTATTTATCCTGAATTAGGAATACCTTCTGACACTGATGTATTAAACGACTGTTACCTTTTGTTCTGCCGGTGTTGTTTCTGTAATTTAATGCATATTGAAGCTGAATTTATGAAAAAATCAAATATATTTGCGGCACTTTAAAAGTTTGCCTTCAGCATTGCTGCGGCAGCCTTTCGGGATGTAGCGCAGCCCGGTTAGCGCATCTGGTTTGGGACCAGAGGGTCGTCAGTTCGAATCTGACCATCCCGACACAAGAGAATCAAGAAGTTGGAATATGTTTAACTCCTTTTTTATTTTACCTGTTTTTAAAGTATTAGCAAACTTATCTCAGCTGTCTCTTGTCGAAGAGGAGAAAATTTGCAATTTTCAAATATTCCAGTAAAACCTGCTGAATTCCTTCCTTGTCTTTCCACCAGTCGTCAGGATCAAATTTTGTAAATCTGCTGGGACTGCAGAGAATAGTGACCGGGATGTTCTTTTTCCTGAATGCTGATTCAAAGATCATTGATGCCCTGCGGGTGTGATAGGCAGAAGTGACAAGCAGAAGGGTGTCCATATCTGCCCGTCCGGAACAATAATCCCTTACTTTAATGGCTTCCATCAGTGTACTTACGGCATCACCGGGCAGGATAACAATATTGCCGGAAGGGATTCCCAGGGCTGTAAGTGCATCACTTACCTGCCTTGTACTGCTTATTATTCTGACTCCTTTATTTTTCAGGGTCTTATAT
>JAAYKX010000040.1 GCA_012522155.1 Bacteroidales bacterium | reverse complement strand
CAAGCCGGCCGGATCTCGAAAACAACATCAAGGAAAGAGGCTGGGAAAACGGATTTGTCGGGAATACAAACTCCTGGCCGATATCAGTCCTTCAAAAAGATGATGTGTACATTGCTGACTGTTTTGGGAAAATCAAAGGCGGTACCATGATCGGAGATATGCTTGCAACCTCCATCTATACCAAAACCGGAACAGGTGTGATTTTCGATGCGGCAGCACGTGATCTGACAGACATATCTGAGATTGAAGGTTTCAATGCCTATGTACGTGACTTCCACCCTTCATTCCTGGTTGAAGTTGTTCTTACGGGACTAAACACCCCCACAAGGATAGGTGAAGCTATCGTATTACCCGGAGACCTGGTGATCAGCGACAAGGAAGGCGTTCTGTTCATCCCTGCCCATCTGGCTGAAATGGTCATTGCCACCGGTGAATTCATGACCGCACGGGCTGATTTCAGCAAGGCTATGCTCAAAGAAGCACGCTACAGTGCAGGTCAGGTTGATTCCCAGTGGACCGATGATATGAAGGAACATTTTCTCAGATGGCTTAAGGAAACCAACAGTGAAACTCAGATGACCAGGAAACAGCTTGACGAATTCATGTCAAAAAGAACCTGGTAAAAACATTTATGTTCTGAAATCCTTTACTGATGAGCTTTATTAATGATCTCATCAGGTGTTTTCCGTGGTGTTGCCGACGATACAGCATCAACACTCCTGTCAGCATTCCCTATTCGCAGCAGCGCCACGGCATTATATCCGGCAGGAATATGATATAAACCCCTGTTCTGGTTAACATTTCTGACCGGACCGGTGTAAATACGTGCTCCCAGTCCGAGTCCGTGGGCTGCAATAAACATGTTTTCCGTGGCAAGGCCGCAATCAAAATCAGGAGTTGTTCCGTTCTGTGAAACCAGTCCGGAAACAATGATGATAACATTGCCCGGAACTATATTATCAATCGCTGCCTTCATGGTTTCCGTGTCTCTGATAACAGTAAATTTCCAGGGCTGAAGATTTCTTGCACTTGGCGATTTGATCCCGCTTTTCAGGATAATATCAAGCTGCTGTTCCGTCACCGGCTCATCCGTATATTCCCTTTCTGAATATGCCGATAACAACAAATCTGTAACAGAATTGTCAGAAATCTGACCAACCAGGCCTGCACTTACAAAAAGCGCAGCGATAATCAATAAAATTCTTGTTTTCATATATCTGTAATTTAATTTTAATAACAAGATTACCTGCCCCAACAGAAATTTAAGCATTCCTCCCGGAATAACAAAGTCAGCCCTTCCATACATAAAAAATTCCCCGGCAGGAGTATTACTCATCCCCGGAATAGCTGCTATACCTTGAGAATGTCTCCATAACATTCTCAACGTATGTCCTGGATACAGGAATATCAGGGATCTGAGTGTTGCCGAAATCCAGTTTCAGACCATCTTTCTCCTTACGGATCACTTTTATTTTTCCGAAATTGACCATATAGGACCTGTGGCAACGGATTATATCAGTTCCTGCAAACTTCTCTTCCATCCTCTTCATTGTATCACGCAAAAGATATTTCGAAATCTTTCCGTTGTTCAGGTAACATATGCTTATATAATTTTCAGTTGACT
>JAAYKX010000315.1 GCA_012522155.1 Bacteroidales bacterium | reverse complement strand
GGTGAAATGCAGGTATGAAGCCGACTATCCCTTTGAAGAAATTGAAAATGTCGACCTGATGGATGTGGCTCCCAACCAGATTGCTTCAATCGCCGCCTCTCTCATTCCCTTCCTGGAACATGATGATGCCAACAGGGCACTGATGGGATCCAACATGATGAGGCAGGCTGTTCCGCTGATCAATCCGGAAGCAGCCCTGGTGGGAACGGGTCTTGAAACACAGGTCATCAGGGACAGCCGTATACTGCATGTCGCAGAAGGTGACGGTGTGGTAGAATATGTTGATTCAAACAGGATCGTGATAAGATATACCCGCACCGATGAAGAGAAATTTGTAAGTTTTGATGATGATGTAAAACACTATTTTCTTCCCAAATACAGAAAAACAAATCAGAATACCTGTATCAACCTCGTACCTGTGGTCAGAAAGGGTGAAAAAGTCAGAAAAGGCCAGGTACTGACGGAAGGTTACGGAACAAAAAACGGAGAACTTGCACTTGGGAGAAATCTCAAGGTGGCCTTCATGCCATGGAAGGGATATAATTTCGAAGACGCCATTGTCATTTCCGACAGGGTTGTTGAGGAAGATGTGTTCACCTCCGTTCATATTGACGAGTATCTTCTCGAGGTAAGAGATACCAAGCGGGGACTTGAGGAACTTACTTCCGATATTCCGAACGTAAGTGAGGAAGCAACCAGGAACCTCGATGAGAATGGACTGATAAGGGTAGGGGCGCATATCAAGCCGGGAGATATTCTCATTGGAAAGATTACGCCAAAGGGTGAATCCGATCCCTCTCCCGAGGAAAAACTTCTTCGTGCCATATTTGGTGACAAGGCCGGGGATGTGAAGGATGCATCGCTGAAGGCAGGCCCTTCACTGGAAGGTGTTGTCATTGACAAAAAACTTTTCACAAGGGCTGTTAAGGACAGAAAAGCAAAAGCTGTCGAAAAACCTCTTGTTGACAAGATAGAGGAGGAATTCACCAAAAATATCGAGGAATTACAGGCGAGGCTTGTGGACAAGCTTTTTATACTTGTCAACGGAAAAACCTCACAGGGCGTCAAGGATTATCTCAATGTGGATATTATTCCCAAGGGAAGCAAATTTACGCTCAAGCAGCTTCAGGAGATAGATTTTCTTAATGTCAATCCCAATAAATGGACTACTGACAAAAAGAAAAACGATACCATAAAACAGCTCCTTCATAATTATATTATCAAGTACAAGGAGATTGACGGAGTTTACAAGAGGAAGAAATACAGTATCACGATAGGTGATGAGCTTCCCACAGGCATTGTCCGCCTTGCGAAAGTTTATATAGCCAAAAAGCGGAAGGTCAAGGTAGGGGATAAGATGGCAGGACGCCATGGCAACAAGGGAATTGTTGCCAAGATAGTCCGGGCTGAAGACATGCCTTTCCTCGACGACGGCACACCGGTGGATATTGTCCTTAATCCTCTCGGAGTTCCTTCAAGGATGAACCTGGGACAGATATATGAAACAGTTCTGGGCTGGGCTGGACAAAAACTCGGTCTCACCTTTTCCACACCCATCTTTGATGGTGCCACAATGGAGCAGATAACCGAATATACTGAAAAGGCAGGTGTTCCAAGATACGGGAAGACATACCTTTATGACGGCGGTACCGGTGAGCGTTTTGATCAGCCGGCAACCGTCGGTATAATCTACATGCTTAAACTTGGTCATATGGTTGATGACAAGATGCATGCACGTTCCATTGGTCCTTACTCCCTTATCACCCAGCAGCCCCTGGGCGGCAAGGCACAGTTCGGCGGACAGCGCTTCGGTGAAATGGAAGTCTGGGCTCTGGAGGCTTTCGGTGCGGCCCATATC
>JAAYKX010000314.1 GCA_012522155.1 Bacteroidales bacterium | reverse complement strand
GCCTGGAAGTGTCAAACACTATCTCACCCCTGAATCCGATCATTTCTCTGATCCTGTATGCCAGGTCCCTGATTGTAATTTCCTCTCCCGTACCAATATTAATAAAATGCGGTGCCTTGTAATCGTCTTCTTTTCCGGTGCGGTGCAGATTTACAATATCTGTTGCACTGACCTTCTCCATGATATAAATACATGCCCTTGCCATGTCGTCGGAATGCATAAATTCACGATATGGGGCCCCTGTTCCCCAAACCGACACAATGACCTTCTTGCCGGCTTTTGCTCCGGTATCGTTTCCAGAACCGGATCTGACCTCCACACCGTATTTCCCCAGAACACTGATAATCGCGTCATCACCGGGGTCTTCACCGGGGTCTTCACCGGGATCTTCACCGGACTCTTCCCCGACACCTTCAAGCGGATACTTTTTCAGATCCCTCCTGACAGCTTCCATGTCTCCCTCCTCCAGACATTTGCCAAGATGTATCTTCCTCATCAGAGCAGGCAGTACATGCGACTGTTCCAGATTATAATTATCACCCGGACCATACAGGTTTGTAGGCATCACCGCAATAAAATCCGTACCATACTGAATATTGAAAGATTCACAGGTTTTCAAACCTGCTATTTTGGCAATGGCATAAGGTTCATTGGTATATTCAAGTTCTGAGGAAAGCAGATACTCCTCTTTCAGGGGCTGCGGGGCATTTTTCGGATAAACACATGTGGATCCGAGGAAAAGCAGTTTCTTCACCCCATGTTTCCAGCAGGCATGTATCACATTGCTCTGTATCATCAGATTATTATAAATAAAATCCGCCCTGTAGGTGTTGTTGGCAACTATCCCCCCAACCAGGGCTGCAGCAAGAAACACATATTCAGGTTTCTCGACTGAAAAAAACTCCTCAACAGCCTGCTGATCCGTCAAATCCAGTTCACCAAAAGTCCTGAATATTAAATTATCGTATCCTCCTGCCTTAAGATTCCTTGTTATGGCCGATCCTACAAGTCCGCCATGTCCTGCCACATATATCTTAGATGATCTGTTCATTGATTATTCAAAATGTATTCCTGAATTATTCAAGAAATGTTCATTGATTATTCAAAATAGTTCAGTATTTCATAGCCTCCTTCACGAAGATAATCTTCTTTTTTCATCAGCTGAAGATCAGAAATAATCATATCCTCTATCAGTTTATCCAGATCATATTCCGGCACCCAGCCCAGTCTGGATTTCGCCTTCGAAGGATCCCCGATGAGCAATTCCACCTCTGTCGGACGGAAATATGCAGGATCAACCCTCACTGCCACCGGATCTTTCTTTATCCGCTTCATGAAATCTGCAAGATACTCCTCTCCCACCTTCCCGGCAAATACCTCATCGTTTACACGGGCAATACTGCCGGTCTCCTTCTCGCCTTCCCCTTCAAAAACCATGGTTATTCCGACTGCTTCAAATGAACGCCTGATAAATTCCCGGACCTCGGTGGTTATTCCTGTGGCAATAACATAATCATCGGGCTCATCCTGCTGAAGCATAAGATACATTGCCTGAACATAATCCTTCGCATGTCCCCAGTCGCGTTTTGCAGACAGGTTTCCCATGTAAAGGGTATCCTGCAAACCCAGAACAATCTTTGCAAGTCCCCTGGTAATTTTTCGGGATACAAAAGTTTCACCGCGGATCGGTGATTCATGGTTAAACAGGATACCGTTGCTTGCATGCAGTCCGTAGGCTTCCCTGTAATTGACAGTTATCCAGTAGGCATACAGTTTGGCAACGGAATACGGACTTCGCGGATAAAAAGGTGTCTTTTCCGTCTGCGGAACTTCCTGAACAAGTCCGTATAATTCCGAAGTACTTGCCTGGTAAAACCTGGTAACATCCTTAAAGCCCAGAAGGCGTATTGCTTCCAGGATACGCAAAGTACCTATCCCGTCAGTGTTTGCAGTATATTCCGGGACGTCAAAGCTTACTTTAACATGACTCATTGCTCCCAGATTGTAGATCTCATCCGGACGGCATTCCTGAATGATACGGGTGATATTCATCGAATCGCTGAGATCACCGTAATGAAGGAACAGACTTCTGTTTTCCATATGAGGATCCTGGTAGAGATGGTCAATACGGTCAGTGTTCAGCAAAGAACTCCTTCGCTTTATTCCATGTACCACATATCCCTTTTTTAGAAGAAATTCAGCCAGGTAGGCTCCGTCCTGTCCTGTAATTCCAGTGAT
>JAAYKX010000313.1 GCA_012522155.1 Bacteroidales bacterium | reverse complement strand
TTGTTTTTGAAAACATCGGGTCCTTCTCGGTTAATCATGAAGGAAGCATTCAGTTTGAACCGGAGGGTAATGTCAACTATCACCGGTCCTCGTACGGACTAGAATCATTTCAGTTTTCACCGGCCGGGAGCTATGATGTAAGAAAACGGGTGACACGGCATATTGACAGGGACAGTGACCGGAACCATGACATACGTACTTACCTGTGGAAGGCTGCTGTGATTGTTCCGCTTCTTGCTGCGGCAACCATCATACCGCTTAAGACCGGTCTCTTCAAACCCAGGCTGGAAACGACAACCCTTAATCCCATTGTAAAATCCATCCCTGAAAATACCGGGAGGGTTCCGGCCGGAGCAGAAATAAATATCCCGGCAGCAGATATTTCAGCGGATGCTGAAACAGGCATTGTTGCATCGGATTCTGAAACAGGTGTTCCGGTAACGGATGCTTCAACAGGTATCGCGGCAGCAGATGCTGCAACAAATATTCCGGCGGCGGATGCTGCAACAGGTATCGCGGCAACGGATCCTGACCGTGGGAAATATTCCGTGACGGAAGGGCAGTACTGCCTTATCACCGGCAGCTTCAGGCTGAGGGAGAATGCTGATCAGCAGGCAGAAGCCCTGAGACAGGAAGGATTCAGTCCGGAAATCATTTCATCCCTTAACGGATTTTTCAGGGTCAGTGCCATGAGATGCAGGGATCTTCCTGCAGCAATTGACAGGCAGAAGGATCTTGACAAAAAATATCCGGGTATCTGGATCAGGAAAATCTGAAACTATTTTATCACACTTCCGTCATTCACCTTTTCGTGAGGTGATACAAGTACCAGTCTGCCGTCGCTGTCTTCGGCCATCAGGATCATGCCTTTTGATTCGATACCCCTTATCTTCCTCGGCTCGAGGTTTGCCACCACGGATATCTGTCTGCCCACAAGGGACTGAGGTTCGAAATATTCTGCAATTCCCGACACAATGGTACGTATGTCCATTCCGGTATCGATTTTCAGTTTGAGCAGCTTACTGGTCCGGGGTACCTTTTCGGCTTCCAGGACAGTGGCAGTACGGATATCAATCCTGGAGAAGTCCTCAAAGGAAACTGCCTCCTTGCCATGAGGAACTTTCCCCTCCCTGTCGTCATCCGTATGTCTGCCGGCATGAAGCTTTTCAACCTGCTTCCTGATGGCGTCATCCTCAATTTTCTCAAAAAGAAGTCCGGGTTTGCTGATAAGATGACCTTCAGGCAGGAGATCAGGATTCCCGGCATCAGTCCATCCGGGTTTACCGGTATTTATCCAGCCTCTGAGCTTTTCCATGGAAAAGGGCAGGAAGGGTTCAAGCACTACTACAAGATTTGCTGTTATCTGAAGGGCAATATTCATAATGGTCTTAACCCTTTCCGGATCGGTTTTGACAATCTTCCAGGGTTCAGCTTCTGCCAGATACTTGTTTCCCAGCCTTGCCAGGTTCATGGCCTCTTTCAGTGCTTCCCTGAATCTGAATGCTTCAATTGCCTTTTCCACATTGGCGGCTATCTGCCTGATCTCCCCCAACACCTGTTCGTCTTGAGGCTGAACAGCTGTTCTTGCAGGTACTCTTCCTTCGTAGTAATTATTTGTCAGGACAAGAGCCCTGTTTACAAAGTTGCCGAGGATGGCAACCAGCTCATTGTTGTTACGGGCCTGGAATTCCTTCCATGTAAAATCATTGTCCTTTGTTTCCGGGGCGCTTGAGCATAGTGAATATCTCAGGGAATCCTGCTTGCCGGGGAAATCGGTAAGATATTTATGAAGCCATACTGCCCAGTTGCGTGAAGTGGATATCTTGTCATTTTCAAGATTCAGGAATTCATTTGCCGGAACATTGTCGGGAAGGATATAGCTTCCCTCGGCTTTCAGCATAAC
>JAAYKX010000039.1 GCA_012522155.1 Bacteroidales bacterium | reverse complement strand
TTCTGAAGGCGGGCCAAAATCACCGAAATGATTGTTTGCCAGACTAAGTATATCGCAGCCCGTAACCCGGAGTGACCCGACGTACCTTTCCGGCATCCTGAAAATATAGCATATTGTTGTGTCCCTGCACTTCTTGGCAGGCTCACCTTCATCCAGGAACGAGCCTTCAAGGTTACCAAATGTTATATCAGACAAGGCAAGTGTGTCAGCAAGATCCCCGAGAAGTACAAGGGGATCATCATGAACCGGCAGAAAGCGCCTGGAAGGATAAGTGGTACCAAACATTATGTCTCCCACTCCGGTAATGACCAGTTTCTTTTGTCCGGGTGCAAGAGTATCTGCAGATAAGAGCTGCTCCTGATGTCCGGGTGCAAGAGTATCTGCAGATAAGAGCTGCTCCTGATCCGGTATCGGGCAGACAATGGTATCACCCAGTTGTTCTGCAGAAAGATCCGTAGAATCAGGAATCTGTGAATTGCCAGGCAGACAGACAAGAAAGAACAGAACAAAACAAAAACATAAGAAAGCAGGCTTTCTGTTACTATTTACCGGAAAATTTAAAATGGACTTAATCAAAGGACTGCCCTGTTTTGGAAGCTATTTCAATCATACGTTCGTATTCATCAGGACTGAGATCATTGAAATAATAATTTACCGGATCAACATTCACCCCGTTAAGCTTCACTTCATAATGCAAATGAGGTGCAACGGACAAACCTGTGTTGCCAACATATCCTATCACATCGCCCCTGGAAACCTTCTGGCCCTGGCGCACATTGAATCTGTCAAGATGGGCATAAACGGTTGTATATCCGAAACCATGATCGATGATGATATGGTTGCCAAGTCCTCTCTTGGATGAAATAACAGACTGTATCCTGCCGTTACCCGTGGCATATATCTCAGTTCCCGTTGGTGCGGTAAAATCCATACCCGCATGGAACTTAATTATTTTATAAATAGGATGAACCCTGTTGCCGAAACCCGATGCTGTTCTGGTCAGATCCTTGTTGCTAATGGGAAGGATTGCCGGAATTGCCCCGAGCATTTCCCCTTTCTTCCTTGAAAGAGCAATAAGCTCATCAAAAGACTTTGACTGCATGTATATCTGTTTCCTGAGCCTGTCAAGCTTCCTGGTTGTTTCAATAACTATGTTTGAATTACTGAAACCTTCAAGTTCCTTATACCTGTTTACCCCCCCGACACCGCCTTCACGAAGAGTGACCGGTATGGGTTCGGCTTCGAATATTGTTCTGTAGAGATTATCATCTGTTTCCTGAAGCTGCACAATCACCTTCTCCATATTGCCCATATCCCTCTGAATAATCTCATACTGAAGCGCGAGTTGTTCAATTTCCCGGAGAAGTATTTTTTCCTTGGGGGAATTAAAGAAAATGGCAAATACCAGGTAATATACTACAGCAACAAGAAGTGAGCCGACAAAAAAGGCCATAAGTCTGAGAAAGACATCCCTGGCTCTTAGAGAGACCTTATCGAAACTCAGGGAATCAGGATTGAATTTATATTTTGACTTTGGCATCACAGCACAAAGATAATGAATAAATGAAAATTCAAAACTGCACTTTTTAACACATTTAATTATTTGTTATCAGGTAAGCGGATGCCTGGTTCAGATCTTTCTGCCTGACGTAAGAAGACTGATCATTTCAAAATATTCATCCTCCGTCAGATCATCATTAAAGAAATGTAGTGGGTTCTGATGCCTTCCGTATAAATCGATCTGGTAATGAAGATGCGGTCCCGTCGATATTCCGGAATTCCCGGTAAGTGCTATCAGATCGCCGCGCTTTACCTCCATGCCCTTGCTGACTTTTATTCCGCTCAGATGAGCATATGTTGTCTGATATCCATAACCATGATCTATAACCACATAGTTGCCAAAACCCCCGTTGTTCCATCCGGCTTCTATCACCCTGCCGTTTCCCGTGGCATATACCTCCGTACCGTAAGGAGCACTGAAATCCTGACCGTGATGCCATTGGGAAGTACCCAGAACAGGATGCACCTCCCTGTATTTCACACCCTCTCCCAGCCTGATTTTAACCGAAACCGGACAAATCAGGGGCAGATAACTGTACATCCTTGACCATTCAGCTTCCTTCTCCGTTATTGACCTGAACGAGGCCTGCTGAACCTCAAGCATATTCTTCATCTCTTCAATCCTGGTTCTTGTGGTTCTCATAATGGATGAACTCGGGTAACCGTTCAGGTCCCTGAAACGGTCAATACCACCGAAGCCCGGATTCCGGAAGGACTCCGGAAGACTCTCCATTGCAAGAATCGGACGGTATCTTACTTCATCCGACATTTTTAGATCATTGATCAGATCCATGGTCAGATCCAGTTCCCTGTTTGCAAGCGTAAAATGTAGCTTGAGATCGGATAACTGGCGACTAAGAGCCTGGTATTTTGGAGATCCGAATATACTGTGAAAAATTGTTGAATAAATTACTGTAAGAACAACAGTAACTGTAAACCAAAGCAGAAACATTAAAATCCTCCTTTTCCAGGGAAGCCTTAACTGCTTATACTGCAAATCATTAGGGTCAAGATAATACTTCTTCTTAATCATACTCCACACTTCTGTTTCGGGAATATTTTGTAGCCGCAGGTCTCAAATCTAAACAATTAAATTAATTTTACAAACCAATTTACGAATACTTTGACGAAATGTTACACAGATATACAAATAAATATGAAGTCACAGAAACTGAGACAGTTATTCCTTGATTTTTTCAGGGAAAAAGGTCATGAAATTGTACCCTCCGCCCCCATGGTTATCAGGAATGACCCTACTCTGATGTTTACCAATGCAGGAATGAATCAGTTCAAGGATATTTTCCTGGGCCATACCGGTCCAAAATACCGTAGGGTTGCTGATTCGCAAAAGTGCCTGAGGGTTTCGGGAAAGCACAACGACCTTGAGGAAGTGGGCCATGACACCTATCATCATACCATGTTTGAGATGCTGGGCAACTGGTCTTTTGGTGATTATTTCAAAAAGGAAGCCATAGAATGGGCCTGGGAGTTCCTGACAGACAGGCTGGGGATTCCGGCAGACAGGATATATGCTACAATATTCACGGGAAGCCGGGAAGACAATGTACCCCGTGATGAGGAATCCTTCAGGTGGTGGCAGGAATGTTTTCCGGGGCAGACCGGCAGAATACTTGAGGGATCAAAAGAGGACAATTTCTGGGAAATGGGAGAAACCGGACCATGCGGCCCGTGCTCGGAGGTTCATGTTGATCTGCGCGATGACAGCGAAAGGGAAAAAATCCCCGGCCACAGTCTTGTCAACAGTAACCACCCGCTGGTTATAGAAATATGGAACCTGGTATTCATTCAGTATAACCGAAGGGCCGACGGATCGCTGGAACTGCTTCCGGACAAACACGTTGATACCGGAATGGGATTTGAAAGGCTGTGCATGGTGGTTCAGGACAAAAAATCAAACTACGATACTGATATTTTCCAGCCCCTTATTAATGAAATCTCAGTACTGTGCGGCAGGAAATACGGTGAAAGGGAAGAGCAGGATATCGCCATGAGGGTTATAGCCGATCACCTCAGGGCAATATCATTTTCAATTGCTGACGGGCAGCTGCCCTCAAACACCAAAGCCGGATATGTGATCCGCAGGATCCTGCGCCGTGCCGTCAGATATGCATACAATTACCTCGGTATGCATGAAGCCTTTATGTACAGGCTCGTGCCCGTCCTGAGCTCGGAAATGGGAGATCATTACCCTGAACTGAGAGCCTCCGGAAAACAGATATCCAGAATAATCCATGAGGAAGAAAACTCATTTCTCAAAACACTGGGAAAAGGCCTGAAAATGATCGATAAAATGATTTCCGGACTGAAAGCAAAAAATACAGATATTCTACCCGGAAAAGTTGCTTTCGAACTGTATGACACATACGGCTTCCCTGTTGACCTGACCCGCCTCATACTCAGGGAGAACAACATGACTCTTGACACTGCCGGCTTCGAAAAGGAAATGGAGAACCAGAAAAAACGCTCCAGGCAGGACGGAACACTGGATTCAGGCGACTGGATCAGCGTAAGGGAAGGAGATACCACTATATTTACAGGCTATGACAAAACCACGGATGATATCCTGATAATAAAATACCGCATGGTAAAGGCCAGGGGAAAGGATATCTGTCAGCTTGTTTTTGACAAAACACCTTTTTATGCAGAATCCGGGGGACAGTCGGGCGACAGTGGCGTAATTGTTTCGGAAGATGAACAGATTAAAATCATTGATACTGTATGGGAAAACGAACTTATTATTCATATATCGGAGAAAATTCCCTCCCGGCCCGAAGCAGCCTTCACGGCAAGTGTCGATCTGCAGAAAAGAACAATGACCGCCAATAATCATACCGCCACCCATCTCGTTCACTATGCCCTGAGGAAAGTCCTGGGCAATCATGTTGAACAGAAAGGATCACTTGTCACCTCCGAGCGGCTGAGATTCGACTTCAGTCATTTCAGCAAGCTTACAAAAGAGGAAATTCTTGAAACAGAGAATATTGCAAATCAACTGGTCAGGAATAACTTCAGCAGGCAGGTCAAAGATGACATACCGCTGGAAGAAGCTCTTTCCATGGGGGCAATAGCACTTTTCGGCGAAAAATATAATGAAACGGTAAGAGTGGTTCAGTTTGGTGACTCTGTTGAATTATGTGGCGGAACACATGTCGACTCAACAGCCGGCATAGGCCTTATCAAAATAATTTCCGAGGGAGCAATCGCAGCCGGGATCAGGAGGATTGAAGCAATAACAGGCTCAAAAGCCGATGAATACATAAATGATAAAATTGCAGAACTGGATGATGTGGCATCAATGCTCAAAAGCAGCGGGAATGTCAGGGAAAGCGTGGAAAAACTCCTGGGCGAAAATGCGTCACTCAGAAAAACAATTGAAAAATATAAATCCAGGATTAGAAAGGATATAATCAGGGATCTTATGGAAAATGCCATCAGCATCGGTGATGTCAGATTTATCCGTGGACAGGTCGAGGCTGACTCGGCAGAAAACCTTAAGTCAATTGCTTTTGAGATACGGAAAATGCCCGGCAGCAATATTGCAGTGCTTGGATCACCAATCGGTGAAAAGGCCGCACTCGTGGCAGTGGTCAGCGATCATCTGGCAGACAGGGGAAAACCCGGAGCAAGTGACATAATCAGGGAAATTGCTTCTGAAATCAGCGGCGGAGGCGGTGGTCAGTCATTTCTGGCAACTGCCGGCGGAAAAAATCCCGCTGGAATTCCAAAGGCACTGGAAAGAGCTGAAAAGTTTATCAGGGAGCAAATAGGCAGAAAGTCATGAGAAAGGTTTTTAACATAATTATCGTATTTATTGTTGTTTGCGTCCTCGCATTGTCTGTTTCCTGTACTCCCGGATCATGCTTCGAAGAAACAAATGCATATCTCAAAGCCTCATTCTACCAGAGCTCCACTGGCAGGGCAGTTCCTCCGGACAGTCTTACTCTCTCCGGCATAGGGAAAGACAGTGCTGTTTATAAGAAAGCAGCACGGGTGCAGCCTGCAATGATACCCCTGAACCCCTCCGCACCCGGATGCAGATTCCTTATCCGCATAAACGGTGTGGATGATACCATATCATTCTTTTACTCCACGTTCGTACACCTGATCTCAAGGGAATGCGGCTATACCTGTTTCCATGACCTTGACTCCCTTGTATTCACCAGGCATATGATTGATACTGTTCAAATTAAGCTCCGGACCATCACCACCTTCAATGAACCGAATATATTCATATACTACTGATATCATCCATGCAATGAGGCACATCCGCCCCTTCCGGTATATCCTGCCCTCAGGCTTCATCCCTGCAATGAGGCACATCCGCCCCTTCCGGTATATCCTGCCTTCAGGCTTCATCCCTGCAATGAGGCATATCCGGCCCTTCCGGCACATCCTGCCCTCAGGCTTCATCCCTGCGATGAGGCACATCCGGCCCTTCCGGCACATCCTGCCTTCAGGGTTCATCCCTGCGGTGCGGGTGATCACACTCTTTTTTCTAATAACAGGTCATGCCTTTTCACAGGCATCCGGAAACGGTGAAATGCAGGACAGTGTTGATATACCCCTGAAGATCAGGACAGGTATTGATGTAACAGGACCTGCAATATGGTTTGCAGACAAAAAAGTGCTGAATGCCGAAGCATATATTTCCGCTGACCTGAACGAAAAATTTGCACTGTTCATTGGCGCCGGGTATTCCGATTACAGTTACTCACAGTACAACTATGACTATCTGAGTAAAGGTTCTTTTTTAAAGGCCGGAATAGATTTTAACCTGCTTAAACCCGAAGTTGCTGCAGGAAAATACTGGGCCGGCATAGGCATACGCTATGGCCTCAGCAGCTTCCTCTCGGAAACACCCTCCTTCACTCACGAAAATTACTGGGGAGTCACCAGTCTGTCAATCGGATCATCCCGTATACTGGGACATTATGTGGAAATATCCCCGGGCTTCAGGGCAGAACTGTTTAAAAATTTCAGCATAGGATGGTCGGTAAATCTGAGAAAATTAATAAGTCCCGGGCTAAAAAAAGATTTAAGACCCCTCTGGCTGCCTGGCTATGGACCGGGAGAACCGGTCAGTGCCGGAGCAGCCTATTATATTTCCTGGAACATCCCCTTTAAAAAAATAAGGGTCGGATTAAAAAAGGAAGAACAGGAAGAATATTACGATGAAGAGGAATACGGGGAAAGCAGTACCGGAACCCGTCTGAGATGACTATAACAACTGATGATCTGCATTCTTCCTGCTGAATGCCAGCAATCCCGTAAAGGTCAGAAATCCGTTCAGGAGTATCAGTTCAAAACCAAACCTGTAGCCATTCAGCAGCTGAACCGAATTTTCACTGAGTAAAAAACATATTACCGGTGACAAAACCGCAATGAGGGGTGTGAAACGGTCACCTACCTTTCTTTTGGTAAAAAGGCCGAAAGCATATAAGCCCAGGAGGGGACCATAAGTATATGAAACAACGGTGAACAGCATGTCTATAACCGCCCTGTCGTTCACAATACTGAATATCATGATACAGGCAAAAAGGAGAATGGCTGTTGAAAGGTGAACAATATATCTGATAACTGTTGCCTTTTTCTCTGTAAGATCCTCCCTCCTGTCCAGCCTGAGAAAGTCTATACTTACCGAAGTGGTCAGTGAGGTCAGTGCGCCATCAGCACTCGGGAATGCCGCGGAAACCAGTCCTGTCATAAATACAATCCCGGCCAGCGGACTCATGTATTTGAAGGCAATGGTCGGAAAAATTTTATCTGACATACCTGTAGTGATCCCCCTCTTTTTTGCAAAAAGAAAGAGAAAGGCACCAAGCATCAGGAAAAGGAAATTCACCATGACAAGTATACCGCTGAAAGTGAACATATTTTTCCTGGCTTCCCGCAGATTCCGGCAGCTGAGGTTTTTCTGCATCATTTCCTGATCCAGGCCTGTCATGGTAATAGTAATAAACATGCCCGAAAAAAACTGTTTTAAATAGTAACGTTCATGATGCCAGTCTGTAATAAACATTTTTGAAATGCCGCTCTGCCGGATTTCCAGTACCATGTTCCCGACAGTGGCATCCAGTTCCCTGCTGATAAAAATTATTGAAAAAACAACTGCCAGCAACATGAAGCCTGTCTGAAGGGAATCAGTCCAGATAATGGTACGTATCCCCCCCCTGAAAGTGTAAAGTACTGCAAGTATCATAAAAACCATGGCATTCACTCCGAAAGGTATGTTCCATGAGTCGAGGACAAACACCTGCAGAACGTTTATCACCAGATACATCCTTAGAGATGTCACCAGTGTGCGTGAAAGTAAAAAGAAACCTGAACCTGTCCTGTATGACCAGGTTCCGAAACGTTTCTCAAGATAGGTATAGATGGAGGTCAGCCTGAGCCTGTAATACAGAGGCAGCAGAACAAGTGCGATAACAAAATACCCGGCCAGATAACCGAACACAACAAGCATGTAAGTAAACTGTGTCTCTGAAACCCAGCCCGGAACCGACATGAAGGTGACACCTGAAAGCGATGCACCGATCATCCCGAAAGCAACCACAAACCATGGTGATTCCCTGTTGCCTGTAAAAAAAGACTGACTGTCGGCCTTCCTCGCCGTTATCCAGGTAACCAGGAAAAGCAGCGCAGTATATACTATAAAGATTCCTGCAATAAAATAAGGCTGCATGGGGATTTAATAATCTGCAAGAATAATAAAAAGAAAGCTGAAAAATTACAGAACTGCTTTATGATATAAAAACAGCAACAGCCGCAGCTGTCTGCCCCCGGCAGTTCCGATACAAAACGCCTGCAGCCGCAACTCTCTGCAAGATTATCAAAAATTGAATTAATTTTGCCTGAAACACTATTCATGAGTTTTACCGAATTTCCATCCAGGCTGCTCGAAAACGCGGTTAATGAATTTGCTTCCCTTCCGGGAATAGGAAGAAAAACCGCCTTCAGGCTTGTTATGAATCTTCTGAGAAGGGATCAGAATGAGGTAATAAGATTCGGCGAAAGCATTATCAGGCTGCGTTCGGAAATAAAATACTGCAGCGTGTGCCACAATATTTCCGATACTGATATCTGCAACATATGCAGCGATACCAAACGGGACAGATCTGTAATATGTGTTGTGGAAAACATCCAGGATGTAATGGCAGTAGAAAACACCCGGCAGTACCGGGGGCTTTATCATGTTCTTGGAGGAATCATATCCCCGATCGATGGCATTGGCCCGGCCGATCTCAATATAGATTCACTTGAAGCAAAAGTACAGTCCGGAACAATAAATGAAATAATTCTTGCCCTGAGTGCAACCATGGAGGGAGATACAACGAACTTCTACCTGTACAGGAAACTGGGAAAGTATAATCCCCTGATCACCACGCTGGCCAGGGGTGTTGCAGTAGGTGATGAACTTGAATATACCGATGAAATAACCCTGGGCAAGGCAATTAACAACAGAAATCCGTATCAGCAATAAGCAAATATACTGACCACCGGCCGTAAAAGCCGGGCAGACAGCTGCTCCACATTGAGAATAACATACAGTCCTATGAACCTATCTATCATTATTGTCAGCTATAACGTGAAATATTTTCTTGCAATGTGTCTCTGCTCAGTCAGAAATGCAAGCCGGAATTTAAACTGTGAGATCTTTGTCGTTGACAATAATTCATCCGATGGTTCCTGCGAAATGATAAAAAGTGATTTCCCGGAAGTGAAGCTGATTTCCAACCGGGAAAACAGGGGATTTTCAACCGCGAACAATCAGGCCATAAAAAAGGCAGGCGGAAAATATATCCTGCTTCTGAATCCTGATACCATCTTGGGCGAAGACACTTTAAGCAAATGCATCAGATTTATGGATGAACATCCGGATGCCGGCGCTGCAGGGGTAATGATGATAAATGGCGATGGAACATATCTCCCGGAATCAAAAAGAGCCATTCCGCTTCCTGAAACGGCATTCTGGAAAATCAGCGGCCTGTACCGCCTGTTCCCGGCTTCCCCCCGGATTAACAGATACTACCTGGGCCATCTTGATAACGGTGATGTAAATCAGATTGAGGTCATTTCAGGAGCCTTCATGTTCATAAGAGGCAAAGCCGTTTCAGAAACAGGATTACTGGATGAGGATTATTTCATGTACGGCGAAGACATTGACTACAGTTACAGATTACTCGGGAAAGGATATAAAAATTATTATTTCCCCGATGCCAGAATAATCCATTTCAAGGGAGAAAGTACAAAAAGGGAGGAGATGGATTTCGTAAACCATTTCTATAATGCAATGCTGATTTTTGTACGAAAACATTTCAGCAGCAGGACGCTCAGAATAATGATCCTTCCCGTAAGTGCCGCAATCCGGCTAAGGGCCGCAGCTTCTGTCATTCGCCGCTGCTTCAGGAAAATGTTAAACCCTTTCTGCAGGAAAATCAACCGGACAATTGCATCCGGCCGGAGCTCTTCCCAAAAAGGAATAAAAACAGCTGTTATTTCCGGTGCTGAAATGCTGGAAAAAATAAATGAGCTGCTTGCCCTCACGGGAGATAAAGCGGATGTGTTTATCAACACAGATAAAGCCTTGGCAGATAACAGCGGCGGCAACCAGGAAATTATTCAGAGCAACCAGGAAATTATCTGCAGAACCGCGCAATACATAAACAATGAAAATATCCGGCAGGTCATTTTCGCTTCCGGACAAATAACGTTTTCCGGGATCATTGCCTGCATGCAGCTTTTATCACACCACAGGATAAGGTTCAGGATAGCTTCAGCTGACGGAAAATACCTGCTCGGAAGCGGCTCGGTCATATCCCCCGATGAATAATAATCCTGCCGGAAAGCGGTATCCGGAAAAAAGCTGTGCTTCGCCATTAAAAGCGTAAAAAGCCCGCAAAAAATGCCGAACAATTTTCATTTCAATATGTTATTCTGTTACAAAACACCAGAGTTAACTGAGAAATGGCAAAAATTGATATTTTACTTCCTTCAATGGGCGAAGGAGTCATCGAAGCAACAATAACCAAATGGCTTGTAACGGAAGGATCTGTTGTCAGGGAAGATGATCCCCTGGTAGAAGTTGCAACCGATAAAGTTGATTCCGAGATACCTGCCCCCGCCGATGGTAAACTCACAAAGATCACTGTCCCTGAAGGAACAGTGGTACAAGTCGGGGAGTTAATTGCCATAATGGAAATTGAGACCCCGGCCGCACCGGATGAACCAAAAATCCGGAAAGAAGTTGAAAGGATCAGGGAAACTATTTCAGAGATCAGCAGTGAAAAACAGAAACTGGATAATGTATCCCGCGACCTGAAAAGCAGAACGCCATCAGGCAAATTCCTTTCACCCCTGGTCAGAAGTATCGCAGCCAGGGAAAACATAAGCTATTCCGACCTGGACAAAATAAAGGGCTCGGGAATGGACGGAAGAATAACAAAAGACGACGTCATTGGATTTGTGGAATTCCTGAAAAAGCAGGAAAAAGCCCCACAGGCTGAACCTGCCGGAGAGGATATCCCGCCGGCAGCAAGAAAAGAGACAACTGCGCCTGCAGCCAGACAAGTTGAAGTTGCAGAAACTGAAGCTGCCGGGAGAAGCATTCCGCCGGCAGCAAAGCAGGAGGAAGCCTCTCAGACCAGATCTGCTGTCATGAATTCAGGTGATGAAATAATAGAAATGGACAGGGTCAGGAAAATCATTGCCGAACATATGGTGCTCTCGAAAAAAACCTCAGCCCATGTAACATCCTTCATCGATGCTGATGTCACGAAGCTGGTAAAATGGAGAAATTCCATCAAGGACAAGTTCCTCGCAACTTCCGGATACAGACTGACTCTCACTTCTGTCTTTATTGATGCCACAGCCAGGGCACTGTCGGAACTGCCAATGCTGAACATCTCGGTTGACGGAAATAATATAATAAGAAAAAAGAATGTAAATATCGGAATGGCAACAGCCCTTCCCAACGGCAACCTCATCGTGCCCGTGATTAAAAATGCCGATGAAAAAAATCTTAACGGTATTGCCCGCAGTGTCAGTGACCTCGCTGAAAGAGCAAGGAACAATAAGCTGAAACCCGATGAAATTACCGGAGGAACATTTTCATTAACGAATTTCGGCAGCTTTGACAACCTTGCCGGGACGCCTATAATAAACCAGCCACAAACAGCAATACTTGGCACCGGGGCTGTCAGGAAAATACCTGCAGTAATAGAAACACCCGATGGTGACATGATTGCCATCAGACAGGTCATGATATTGTCCCTGAGCTATGATCACAGGGTCATTGACGGCGCCCTGGCCGGACGATTCCTGAAAAAAATAAAGGAGATACTCGAGAACTACATTCCCGACGTGGTTCTGCCATGATCCACATAATCTGATGACAGAGAACCAGTCTGCCTGCCGGCATTGTTGAGAAGATGTTAACAATGGTTGATAAAATAAACAGGCAGCTGTTATCCATTTTTATTATATTGCGCTTAACTTATTGCGGGGCCAGTGTACTGTCGTAATCGGGTTTTAGCATTATTTGTATTTCAGGTTTAGTCAAACCATTTATGTCTGTTTCAGTATGATTAAAAGGGTTTTGCCGTTCATTATCTTCCTGATCCTAAGTTTCAGCACTAATCTCGCATCCCAGTCAGGGATAGCAAACAGGATGAATTTCCGCGAAGCGGAAAGCTTGATTCTTTTTGAGGATTACAGGGAAGCTCTGCCAATTTATCAGGAACTCCTGAATTTATATCCGGATAATTCAAATTTCAAATACAGAATTGGCCAGTGCTATCTCAATCTGCCGGGCGAAAAGGTAAAAGCCATCGGCTATCTGGAAGAAGCTGTAAGCAATATAAATCCGGATTACAGGGAAAAAAAGTTCAGGGAAAAGGGTGCACCCTATGATGCACTCTATTACCTGGCAAATGCATACAGAATAGATCTGCAGCTCGGCAAGGCAATCGAAACATACAGGCTTTTCATGGAAAAGCTTGATCCGAAAACCTATGATACCACAATAGTTGCATTCCAGATCCGCTCATGCGAAAATGCCAGGGTGCTTATGGCTGCCCCGGTTTTCATAAAGGAGGAAAACCTCGGCAGGGTTATAAACAATGAAAGTTCCGAATTTAATCCTGTTGTTTCTGCCGACGAGACTATACTGGTGTTTTCCAGAAGACTGGCCTTCTATGATGCAATTATGTACTCCGTCAAGGTAAACGGATCATGGACAGAGCCGCGCAACATGAATGAAATACTAAAAATCGACAGGAATGTTTACCCTTCCTCAATATCAGCCGACGGGAAAGTGCTCTACCTCTACAATTCCGATGACCACGACGGAAATATTTTTTCAAGTACTTACGAGAACGGTACCTGGGGACCGGCAGTAAAGCTCAACGACAATATCAATACCAAATACTGGGAATCCCATGCTGCTGTTTCATATGATAATAAGAAGCTCTTTTTCACCAGCAACAG
>JAAYKX010000312.1 GCA_012522155.1 Bacteroidales bacterium | reverse complement strand
TAGTCAACAAATCCCTTGCTCTGTAATATCCTGACAATTGTGCTGACTGTATTGTATGCAGGTTTCGGATCATCAAAATGTTCCAGAATATCTTTTACAAATCCCTTTTTCAGCTTCCACAGAATCTGCATTATCTGCTCTTCTGCCCTTGTAAGTTCTCTCATCTTAAGTTGTTTTATGATCTGGCGACCGGTTTATATATTATTGGATACAATGTTCGTGATTTCCTACGCTGGTTTTTTCCACCGGAAATAAAAACATGCTCCTTTTCAAATATACAACGAAAAAATTAGTTAAGCAACTAAATCGTTAAGTATTTGATAAAAATATTTAAAGAAAAGCGGAATCATTATTTTCGGAAAAGTCAGCATTTATTTATTAAGTGTCCGGGATAAGCTATTGTTAAAAATGTGTACTTTTATTCTGTTTTTGAAAATTGAAACAGGCCTTTATTATAGTCCGTTATGAAGAGAGGTGAGGTGAAGGAAAATCTGAGGATTGCTTTCAGGGCAATCAGGTCGAATCAGTTAAGAACGATTCTGACCATATGCATAATTGCTTTTGGGATAATGGCCCTGATAGGTATACTCACGGCAATTGATGCTATCAGGAATTCGCTTACGGACCAGTTCACAATGATGGGTGCCAACTCATTCAGCATATCCTCAAGGGGAATGCACGTTCAGGTGGGATCAGACCGTATCCGGACAAGGAATTATTCCCGTATCTCCTACAGGCAGGCAATGGAATTCAAATCCCAGTTTGCCGAACCTGCATGGGTGTCAGTATCATTCCGGGCAACTGATATGGCAACTGTGAAATTTGGTAGGGAGGAGACCAATCCCAATATCGGGATCATGGGGATTGATGAGAATTATTTGACGGTATCGGGTTACGAAATAGAAATGGGAAGGGAGTTTACAGCAGATGAATTAAAGCTTAACAGGCGGATAATCCTGCTTGGGTCGGGAATTGCAGATGATCTGTTTCCGACCGGTATTGATCCCCTGGGACAGGAAGTTTCCATTACCGGATTGAAGCTGAAGGTTGTCGGGATCCTGAAGAGCAAGGGAGCCAGCCTGATGAGTGATGATAATGTATGTTTTATTCCGGTAAGCACTGCGAGGCATTATTTCTCACGTCCCAATCTGAATTTCCGTATCAATGTAATGCCAATGAATCCTGTTGATCTTGATGTGATGGCAGGTGAGGCGGAAGCTGTTTTCAGAACTGTGCGCAACCTGGATCCCAGGGATGAAACGGATTTTAACATTTCGAAAAGTGATTCCATTGTGGCACTTCTGCTGAAGAATATAAAATTCATTACTCTCGCCGCAACACTGATAGGTATCATAACACTTTTCGGGGCGGCGGTGGGCCTGATGAATATCATGCTTGTATCGGTAACGGAGCGTACCCGTGAGATAGGTGTAAGAAAAGCTGTGGGTGCCAGACCGATAACCATAAAATACCAATTCCTTTATGAGTCGGTTATTATTGGCCAGATGGGCGGTTTCTTTGGTATAACCCTGGGTATCATCATTGGAAACCTTGTGGCATCTGCCCTTAAATCTCATTTTATAATACCCTGGCTGTGGGTGCTGCTGGGTGTGGTGGTATGTTTTATTGTAGGAGTGGTATCGGGCTATGCGCCGGCGGTAAAGGCAGCCGGTATAGATCCCATTGAAGCTTTGCGCTATGAATAAAAAACCGGGGAACTGTTTCCAGAACCCCGGCTCTGTCGGTTTATTTCATCAGTAATGGGATCAGCTCGACAACTCTGCATGAATATGCCCATTCGTTATCGTACCATGCCATCACTTTGATCATTTTTCCGTTTACCATTGTGGTGAGAGCATCAAAGATCGCTGATGCCTCTGTATGGATCACGTCAACGGAAACAATGGGTTCCTCGGTATATTCGAGAATACCTTTCATCGGTCCTTCTGCGGCTTTTTTCATTGCTGCATTAATCTCTTCCTTCGTTACTTCCTTTTTCAGAACAGCAACAAGGTCAACAAGTGAACCGGTGGGAGTGGGAACTCTTACTGAAAGACCATCCAGTTTTCCGGCAAGTTCCGGAATGACTTTTCCTACTGCCTTGGCTGCACCGGTAGTTGTCGGGATCTGTGACACGGCGGCAGACCTTGCCCTCCTGAGGTCCCTGTGCGGCTGATCAAGTATTCTCTGGTCGTTGGTATATGAGTGAATTGTTGTCATGTAACCGGACTCGATCCCGAATGAGTCGTTAAGAACTTTTGCAACGGGAGCAAGACAGTTGGTGGTACATGAAGCATTGGACACACACTGATGTTCCGGCTTCAGGTGATCTTCATTGACACCCAGAACAATCATGGCATCAATGGTGTCCTTGGAGGGAACAGTAAGCAGGACTTTCTTTGCACCGTTCTTCAGATGGTCACCATAGCCGCCTTTCGGACTTTCTTTCACGGTAAAAATACCGGTTGACTCAATGACAACATCCGGGGTCTTGCTCCACTTAATGTCAGCAGGATTCCTTTCCGCCGTAATTTTAACCTTTACATCGTTTACGATAATATTTTCGTCATCATAGGAGACTCCCGGGTACCTGCC
>JAAYKX010000005.1 GCA_012522155.1 Bacteroidales bacterium | reverse complement strand
TGGGACAGATTTCCGTGCACCTGGTACAGTTGAAAGTACAGAAGCTTTTAGTGTAATCCATCACCGGCTGCATGATCCCGGCAATACCATACTGCAGGAAAGCGGGAACAAGCACTTCATTCGGACATACAGTAATACAAAGCGAACAAGCAATGCATGTCCTGTTGAACTCTTCCAGTGATCCCGCCCCGGGAGGGGCAACAGGACATGTTCTGTTCTCAGGTACCGTGGAAAGAATCTGGGGGATGGGTGTTTTAGTATCCTGGCTCTTCAGAACAGCCGGAACACCAAAGAGGGCAGCCAGTGAACCGGCAACAAACTTTCTCCTGCCTTCATCGGCCCCGGGACTTTTCTTTTTAAGTCTTACCGGTCCGTAGGAAAGGGCATTATCAGGACATATATTAATACAGTTCAAACAGACCACACATCTCGAAACATCAACGCTGTATCTGATGAAGTCGATACAGGACGATTTACAGCCCAGCGAACATCTGCCGCATTTGGTACATTTATCCACATCGAACCTGATTCTCAGGAAGGAAATTTTCGACAGGAACCCGAGAAGGGTCCCCACGGGACATATCATGTTGCAGTATAAACGGCCTTTGGTAAGTGACAGACCCAGGATCAGGAGAAAAAATATTGCCGGTATTATATAGGCAACAAGCCTGTAGCCACTCACTGTTATATGACTGAGACTGTAATTGTCAAATTTCCCGAGTATCCATACAATGAAATTATTCATTACAACCACCAGCGGTTTGATGAACATGGTGACGGACCTGCCGAATACAGCATAAGGATCAAGCAGGTTGAGAAGGTAAATACCCGAAAAGAACGTCACAACGAGTACAAGAGCAAGAATGATATATCTCAGTATGGTAAACGGTTTCTTAAACCCGTACCTGCGGAACATTGTCCTTATCCTGCCCCCTATCCTGCTGTTAATATCCTGGGCTATCCCGAGCGGACACAGGAATGAACAATAGCTTCTGCCTGTAATCAGTGTCAGTACCAGCACTCCGGCAAATCCGGCAGCAGCCAGTGTAAAGAGATCATAAAATTTTACTGCCGACGGAACAAACTGAAACCATAAAAGAAAGTTGATATACTTTGAAGGGATGATGTATTTAAAATCACTGAAGACAACAATGAAGCAAATAACAACGAAAGCCGAAAAAAATATCCGGAAACTTCTCAGAAAAGTTGACCACATCAGTTATTACATTTTTATTCTTTTGATTTCCAAAGTGTCAATATCCATTGTGCCAAGTCCCAGCTTATGTGCCATGGGAATATATTCAATTTTCGAGATTTCCGTTCCAAGCATTCTTGCTGCAGCTGTATCGCCTGCAACCCAGTCTGTTGCCAGGATAAGAGATTTCATCTGAACGACATCGGCTTTTGAAACCCCCTGCGGACCGTGCTGAACCATTACATTATAACAGTCAATAATATTCAGGGCAGGTTTCCTGTGAAACATTGCATAATCCACTATACACTGATTCAGATCATTTTTATGCCAGTAGGCCCTGTCCCACACAACACCCATCATATTTTTAAGACTGCATGTCATTCTTACCGAGTTGTGATCCTTGAGGACCGGGACATTTATAAATACATCCGTATCAAGTATCAGTTCATGGACCTTGGCACTGCGGAGTTTTATACCTCCGGGTATGCTCACTTCCTGATAATATTTCTCGCTTCCTCCGGGAACCACCTTGGCACCGGCCTGCTTTGCAGCCCTTTCTATACCGGAGTTCCTGTAGCAGTTTACCCAGTTATCAATTGTGTGGTCAAATACATATACTTCCCTGGCTCCTGCTTTCAGGCAATGTTCTATAACTCTTCTCACCAGCAGAGGATTGGTGTTTGCGGCAAGTTCCGGAAGAACATCCCATCCTATATTGGGTTTCACCAGTACTTTCTGTCCCTTCTTTACAAAAGTCCCCATCCCGCCCAGTTCCTGGATGGCAAGATCAAACATTGCTGCAGGGCCGCCCCCCATAACGGCAACCATATCATATTTGCCGGTTCTGGCCTGGGGTACACGGAGAAAATTATTACGCCGGCCTCCTCCGAATACAAATCCTGCCCCCAAACCCGCTCCGGCTGACGTTTTTATAAAATCTCTTCTTTTCATTACAACAAAATAATAAATTT
>JAAYKX010000311.1 GCA_012522155.1 Bacteroidales bacterium | reverse complement strand
TGCCGACGAGACTATACTGGTGTTTTCCAGAAGACTGGCCTTCTATGATGCAATTATGTACTCCGTCAAGGTAAACGGATCATGGACGGAGCCGCGCAACATGAATGAAATACTGAAAATCGACAGGAATGTTTACCCTTCCTCAATATCAGCCGACGGGAAAGTGCTCTACCTCTACAATTCCGATGACCATGACGGAAATATTTTTTCAAGTACTTTCGAGAACGGCACCTGGGGACCGGCAGTAAAACTCAACGACAATATCAATACCAAATACTGGGAATCCCATGCTGCTGTTTCATATGATAATAAGAAGCTCTTTTTCACCAGCAACAGAAAAGGCGGCTACGGGGGTCTCGATATATATGTTTCTGAAAGGGATACAACAGGAGACTGGGGGCCGGCAGTCAACCTGGGACCAGTCATCAATACCAGGTTCAATGAAGAAACCCCGTTCCTGAGCAGGGATGGAAAAACACTTTTCTTCAGTTCAGGAGGACACTTTAACATGGGGGGATACGACATTTTCTATTCAAGTCTTCTCAGCGACGGAGAGTGGTCAGTTCCCCTGAATGCAGGATATCCCCTTAATACAACGGACGATGATCTGTTCTTCATGCCGATGAACCAGGGCTATGAAGGCTATTATTCCAAAGCCGGCATCACCGGTTACGGTGGCCAGGATATTTACAGAATCGAAATATTTTCCGATAATCATCCGCGGAAATTCAGGGTAAGCGGTACCGCAAAAATTGACAGTCCGGCCAAAAGCCACGCCAGTAATATAAGAATCAGTTCGTTCAACATCAGGAATCCGGAAGAAACTTCCGAAGATTTTGCAAATCCTGAAACCGGTTCATATGAATTATCCGTTAACCACGGCGACCATATCCTGATCTATGAAACAAACGGCAGGGAAGCTTTAAGGAAAAATATTCACCTGCCTCTGGCAAGCAAATCAGATGCCTTCATCCTGCCGCCCGCAATCCTTCCCTTTACAGGTTCCGAAGCAATACTCGAAAGCGGAATGGAAAGTAATATTGAAGCATATGAAAATGATACTATCGTGATTCCCCTGAAGACTGAACCAAAGTCACTGCTTACCGCAGAACACTGGTACGGGGATTCACTGCTCAATACCGGACAGTTTAATATTGATGATTCCCTTTTCAATCTTAAAATAAGTCCGCACAGGGGCGGGAACAGACTGATGCTGACCCTCAGGAATCAATACGGAAACAGTGCTGAAAAAGAATTTTTTATAACAGCTGAAAGGAAAAAAGAAAAAATATGGGTTAAGAGACCCGAACATCCCGAAATACTGGCAGAAAAAAGGGCAGAAGACGTTTCCCGGGCGAAGCGGACAGTCAGGACGGCACCCGTGGATATGACGGAGTATGGAGCAGAAGATCCGGAGAATACTTCCGAAACGGTCCCCGGAGATAAAAAGAGCTGCAGACTCTGGTATTTATGGATTATTGCAGGAGCAGGACTGGCCTGGTATATCCTTGTTTATGCAAAAAGGAAACGTAAAGAAAAAAATAAACTGAACTAAACCTGCTGCCGCAAGGCTTCAGGAAACCGCTTCCGGGATTACTGTCCTGCAGGCGGAAAAAACATTATCCGTTATTATGACACAGCTCGATAAATATTGGAAATTCATCTGGATTAAGACATTATAAAACGCTACATTTGTTATTATGAATAGTTTCAGAGAAAAATCACGGATCCTGAAATTTCAGCTGCTGGCTCTGATTTTTATTCCTGCCATTGTCTCGTCCCAGTCTGCAAAAGAGATAAGGGAAATATACAAACAGGCTGAAGCTCACTATCTGTATGAAGAATATGATCTTGCCAACCAGCTCTACATTCTTCTGGATGATCCGGAAAACATGAACCTTAAATATAAAATCGGAACAAGTTACCTTAATATTCCGGATGAAAAGGAAAAAGCCATTCCATACCTGGAGGAAGCTGTAAAAAATGCTGCCTGGGACGCGAAGATAAAATCCCTTAAAGAAAAAAGAGCTCCCCTTGATGCCTGGCTCTATCTGGCCAGGGCATATATGATAAATAACGATTTTGACAAGAGCCTTGCCACTTTCAGAAAATTCAAAACTCTTGCACAGGAAACCCGGTCAGGACGCGGCATGGAAAACCTGGACTTTGTGGATCAGCAGATCCAGGCCTGCGAAAACGCCATGGAATATGCAAAAAATCCTGTTCCCCTCAGCAAACGGATGCTTGGCGAAGAATTCAGTCAGGGAGCCATGAATGAAAATGCGGTAGCAAGCTTCGATGGCAACACTATTGCCTACACAGAAAGACGGGGCCTGGCAAATGTGATATATTTTTCCCGGAAAGTTGACGGGCGCTGGCAAACACCGGTTGAAATAACATCACAGCTCAATGCCGGGGAATACTGCTCAACCTGCTCACTCAACAATGACGGAACGGAACTTTTTCTTTACAAAAATGACGACTTTGACGGAAACATCTATTCATCGGAATTTGTTGATGACAGCTGGACACCTATCAGGAAACTAAACAGAAATATCAATACAAAGTACTACGAATCACATGCCGTTGTATCTGCTGATGGCAAAAAACTGTACTTCACCAGCAACAGGGAGGGGGGATTCGGAGGACTTGACATATATGTTTCGGAACTTGACGCTGCGGGTGACTGGGGTCCCCCGGTCAATCTCGGCCCGGAGATAAACACTCCTTACAACGAGGACAATCCCTTTATAACTGAAAATGATTCCCTTCTGTATTTTTGTTCGGAAGGCCATAATTCAATGGGAGGGTTTGATAATTTCAGATGCCGGCTTACCGGTTCCGGCTGGGATAAGCCTGAAAATCTTGGTTCCCCAATCAACTCGAGCGATGACGATAAATTTTTTCACCCGGCCGGGAACGGTATGTATGCCTATTATTCCATGAAAACTGATTATAAGAAAAGAGATATCTTCCTCCTTGGAATAAACGGTCCCGATGTCAATCAGATCTATGAAATAAGAGGTCATCTCAGATCCGGTGACACAACAACTTCCGGCACTGATGACAAATACTATGTTCACATCATGAACAGGACATCCGGGGAAACTCTTTACAGAACCTCGCCGGATGGTCTCACCGGATTATACAGCCTGACAGTTGCCCCGGGGGAATTCAGGGTAATATTTTCCGCTGAAGGATATCTCCCCGCAGCGATTGATACAACCATAGCGGCAGACAGCCCTGACATGCTTATAAATCTCGGTGAAACTGTGCTGATGAGGGATTCCTCTCTTGTTGAAACGGAATATGAAAGAATCAATCTTGCCGGCATACCATCAGTCAGCACGGTTGATTCAAGCATGCTGATCAGAAACCTGAATGTCCTGAATATAACCGACACATCAGAAGAACACGGGGTTCTGTATTACACGGTACAGGTTATGGCCCTTCATAATCCTGTTGACATCAGTTACTTCAGGTATATCGCGGATATTAAGGTGATGTATAATGAAAAAGACAGATTCTACAGATATACCACGGGACAGTTCAAAACGAAAGAGGAAGCAGGAAACTGGAGACATGAGCTTATGAAAAGAGGATATCCCAACGAGATATTCATTAAAAAAGTACTAAGATAATGACCCGTTTAACGAAGAGAATTTTAAGCTTTTTCCTGCTGATCAGCTGTTTCACCATACTGAATTCGCAGGAAATAACACTGAAGGAACTTGCCAGATCCGTTCAGAATGCAGATGTTGTCCTCTACTATGACAAAGACTATGAGAAAGCTGCTTCACTCTATGAAATAATCCTTGAAGCTGTACCCGAAAATTCCAATATCCAGGCAAAACTGGCTATGTGCTACCTGAAACTGGACGGTAAAAAGACCGAAGCCCTCAGGCTTCTCGAATCAGCTTCCCGGAATGTTGCCGGCTCTGAAAGGGAATATACCGAAACCGGACAGAAAGCACCGCTCAGTACCTTCCGTTACCTGGCGGAAGCATATCATCTGAATGATGACCTGGAAAAGGCTGTATCCCTTTATACCGAACTTAAAAACACACTGGGCAACAGTGAAGATGATATGGAAATGGCTGACTATTACGATCTTCAGATCAGAGACTGCAGATATGCAATGGAAGCTAAAAAGAAGCCGGTCAGAGTACTCTCTGAACTTTTCACCCCATGGATGGATAATTATCCTGGTGCAATGAATCCGGTCATTTCAAAAAACGATTCCGTTTTCGTATTTACCTGGAGAACAGAAGGTAAAAACCGTATAATGTGCTCATATAAAACCGGTGAATGGGAAGAACCCGCAGATATAACCAGGGAACTTGGCGGACTCGACAGGTTGTACACAAACTCAATAACGGGAGACGGCCGCTTCCTTGTTCTTTATATCGACGACGGAGATGACGGAAATCTTTATTTCAGCGAAAGAAAAGGTTCGGCATGGACAAGAATCAAAAACTTCGGGAAGCCGGTCAACACCATATACTGGGAATCACATGGTTTTATAACCCCTGACGGATCAAAACTTTACATCGCAAGCAATCGTCCGGGAGGTTTCGGAATGCTCGATATATGGGTTTCTGAAAAAACAGCTGCCGGAACATGGAGTGAACCGGTAAATCTGGGAGATGTGATAAATACACCCTGGGATGAAGATGCACCATTCTTTGATTACGACAACGATGCGCTGCTCTTCAGCTCCAAAGGACATATGGGTCTTGGAAATCATGATCTTTTCCGTTCAACGGTAAACAGATACGGAAACTGGGACAGACCGGTAGCCATGCCTTATGCATTCAACACAACAGACAATAATGTTTTCTTTCACCTGAACAATAATGAACCGGGCTTCATTACCAGCCTCTATGACGAAAAAACCGATTCCAGAAATATTTATGCAATAGTCGGTGTGGATCCCGCCGATGAAATAACCGTTACGGAAGGTTTTGTAAGGCTTGAAGACGGTCTGAATGTCACTCCCTCACAGGCACAGATGATCCTCAGGGAACTGAAAAAGGGCACTGTTCTTCAGGATATCCCCGTCAGGGACGACGGTTCATTTAAATTTGATCTCAAACCGGGCGATTATCACCTGATAGTCAGCCATACCGGCTACCTGACCGATACCACCAGCCTGAGCCTGCCACTGTATTTCCTTAATCAGTACATGCAGGTAAATCCTGTGCTTGTTCCGGAAATTGCCATTGAGGGAGAATTCCTCATGATCCGGAATATCCTCTTTGCTTTCGACAGCAATATACTTGACAACAATGCCAGGGAAAGCCTGGAAACCCTAAGGACAATCCTTGAGAATTATCCCGGACTCAAAATCGAAGTGGCCGGCTATACAGATGCAATCGGAACGGCAGTATATAATAAAAATCTTGCTGACAGAAGAGCCCAGGCGGTTATCGACCATATAAGCGCATCAGGCATATCCACAGACAGAATAGTAAAAACAGCCTTTGGCAAATCCAATTTTGCAGCAATAAATGTAAACCGTAACGGAACTGACAATCCTGAAGGCCGCAAATATAACAGGAGAGTAACAATAGGCGTTGTGGATCCCGGTACAGGTGTGGTAATAAGGCATGAGACCGAAACACCCGGGGACCTGGTCAATCCTGCAACAAGCAAATACTATATTGTTCTTGAAAAATCACCCCGGAAACTCAGCCAGGGATATTTCAGCAATCTTGACGTCACCGGGAAACTGGTTATCAGGACAAAAGAGGAAGATGCTGAAAACAAGTATATCATTGGTGTTTTCTACAGCAGGGAGGATGCTGACAAGTATCTGAATTATGTCCGGACAAAGGGCTTCAGTGAAGCCTATGTCACTGAAACAGAATAAGGCGAAACAGCTGAACAAGGTTTTGTATGGAATATCAGAAAATCAGATTGCGGGCCCTTGAGCCGGAAGATCTTGAATTGCTCTATGAATGGGAAAATAATAATTCCTACTGGCTAATCAGCAATACTATTGCCCCCTTTTCAAAATATACTCTTAAAAAATACATCAGGAACTCCCACAGGAGTATTTATGAAACGGGGCAGCTGAGATTCATGATCGGACTTACAGAAGAAAAACAGACCATAGGAACAATAGATATCTTTGACTTTGATCCTTTTCACAAAAGGGCTGGTGTGGGCATTCTTATAGCGAATGAAAATCAGAGGAGGAAAGGATATGCTACCATGGCACTCAAATGCCTTTGCGATTATTGTTTCAACACTCTTCAGCTTCACCAGCTGTATTGCAATATTCTCGTTAACAACACAGAAAGTATTGATCTTTTCAAAAAAGCAGGATTTACGGAAATAGGAATAAAAAAGGAATGGATAAAAACTCCTGAAGGATTCCTGGACGAACTCATGTTCCAGCTGATAAAACAGTAAGGCCCCCCGCTGATCAGAGTCATCTTCCGGCAGTAAGAACCATTCCGTAATATTTAACACAGCAAGTTTCAGTCCCGGATCCTGTATGCAGCGAAAATTATTCCCCTGCCCTGATCCGGGCTTTTCCTTTCCTGAAGCCTCTGCATTATCTCATTCCTGATGCCAGCAAACCGCATGCTGCCGAAATATCAGCACCTCTTGACTTACGGACCGCAGCCGGTATACCTGAGACCACATGGCTGTGCCTGAAATATTGCATACGTTCATCTGATGAGGATCGCAGCGAACCGTCATCCGGCGATACCCATGAATCGCCACCGGGGGGCGTCCCTGAATCGTCATCTGGGGGCATCCATAAATCACCTCCCGGGGATATCCATGAAT
>JAAYKX010000310.1 GCA_012522155.1 Bacteroidales bacterium | reverse complement strand
GCAATGGATAAGGCACAGATTATGGCAGCCAGTTGTTCAGAGCTCTATCCCTTGCCGTTCGCTTGAGCGAACGGATGCCAGCAATAGCAGAGATGTAAATTTTCTGCAGCATCCTCTAATCCGTCGGCTCAAGCCGACGGCAATGGATAAGGCACAGATCATGGCAGCCAGTGGTTCAGAGCCCTATTCTTTGCCGTTCGCTTGAGCGAAGGGATGCTTTATCAGGCAAATTTTTCCCAATGCACTATTTCCTCCAGTGGCTTCCTGTTTTTTTCTTTCACATCTTCATCCGGATAGCCCAGGGGAAGCAACACAACAGGTTCAATATGCCTGGGAAGCTGAAATATCTCTGAGCACCTTTTTGCATCGAAATTACAGACCCAGCAGGTTCCCAATCCCATTTCAGCAGCCCTGAGTGTCATGTGGTCAACCGTAATCGCCACATCAATATCCGCAAAATCTTTTCCGTCGTTGCCTCTTTTCCACGACAGGTGATGGTTTCCGCAGACAACGATTATTGCAGGTGCACTTCTGATCCATTCCCTTCTATATACCGAATGAACCTTCTCCAGATTACGGGGATCCTGCACAACAATGAAATGCCATGGCTGAAAATTCACTGCTGATGGTGCCAGTCGTCCTGCCTCAATTACTTCGATCAGTTTATCTTTTTCAACAGCGGTGCTTTTATATTTTCTTACTGAGAACCTCTTATTTATTAACTCTTTGAATTCCATGATTTTATATTTTATATGACAAGATGCTTTTGTTATGATGCCAAATTAATAAAAATTTTCAGAAAGCCCATTTAAGGCGTCCATAGGCAGCCTTTCCAAGCTCACCGTATTCGGTTCCCTCTTCTCCGAAAAACAGTTGTCCGGTTACCATCAGCTCCAGATTATTACCTATCGAGTAAGTAAATACCGGTCCCATAAATGACGAGCCGTCAGAAGGATTTAATATTCCCGAAAAGCTACCTGAAAACAGGGGGGTGAAAGGGTAGGATATCTGTCCGAACAGGTTTAGCCGGGCAGGAGACAACATTTTTGCAGAAATGTTCATATCAAAAAATTCTCGTGTACCTGCTTTCCCGGTTTTGCCTGAGCTGTTATAAAGAATTGCACCATGTGCATATATACTGTTTTTGAAAGTATAATCGCCCGAGATAGTTGCTACCAGAGCCTCTTCACTGTTGTTATCCGACTCTTTCGGAATGAACCAGGAAACTTCTCCTCTGAATCCGCCACACCTTATGTCACCCATCCAACCGCCACCTACCACATAGTCATATGGCATCCAGCCTCCCAGAAACTGAAAATCGTATCTGAATTTTGAAAATCTGTATCTTCCGGCAAAGAAGGATTCCAATCCATTATCAGTATCTCTTCCCGCCTTATATACTAATTCTGCCGAAGAGGTTACTCCGGTATAATATTTAATTTTAAGAGCATCAGATCCCGGGCGTTCTTCATAGTCAAAATCAAAATAATCGAAGGTATTAAAAATATCATTTGGATTCCATACCAGGTTTATACCCCAGTTAATGCGTTGTCTTCCCGCAACAATCTGCAACTTACCCCTTGTAAAATCAATCCAGGCCCTGTCAACCATTGAATGAAGAAACCAGCTTTTACCTGAGGCTGCTGTAAAAGCCAGGTCGAAATATCCCGGATCACTATCTATAAAGTCTTTATAAAATCCGAATTCCCTGATTAGCTGTCCGCTGAACAGCCGGTTCCTGGCCTCAACGGCAAAAGTAAGTTCATTGGATGCATACCATCTGAAGTTAAGGCGGTTATGGATAAGATTAGAAGAAAGATGATTAGCATCTGTTCCTGGCAGGGGCAATTCCGGCTTGTAGTACATGAACAGCTCTTTGACATACCCGTTCAGAGTCAGTTTGTCAGTTTGTGAAAATACTGTAAATGAAGAAATTAGTAGTATGATAAGGCATTTAATTCTCCTCATTGTTTTTTGATTTAAAACCACCGGCAAAGTCCATTACACTCATAATCCCGTACTCAGGGTGCCGGCCGGTTGCCACTCCGACAACTTTAAGCTCCGGGTTAAGGAAATTTTTACGGTGGCCGCGGTCACGAATACCGTCATCAATAAGCAGATAAACAATTATTTGGCGGGCTGATTTCCCGCCATACGCTATATTTTCAGCAATCCGTGTCTGCCATATACCGTAACGTTCAATGCGATTACGCATACTGCTCCTGTCACTGCCCAGGTGCCCTGTGCGTCCTGATCGTGACTGATCCCTTACATGGTCACGTGCAGCCTTTGTAAGTCCGTAATCCGGACTGACAAGAGGAAGAGGTTTTTGTCGTTTCAGCTCGCGTACACACTCGTTCAGGGCAGCTACTCCCTCCCTGGTTAGCAACGGCAGGTCACCGGGATAATGAAGGAGTCTCTGTTTATAGTTTTTTGCCAGCGGAGCTATATATTCGTTAGCATATCGTGCGGGATCCGACCTCAGTTTGTTAATTTCAAGGATGATCTCCTTTTCGAGAGGGGACAAGTAACCGGCATTTGATGCTGTATTGAGTCTGGATATCTTCCAGGAGTATGCCGGCGGACTGGCAAAACTGGTAATCAGCAATACCTGAAGGACAATGATCAAAAGATATCTGACTGTTAATTTCATTCGTTTACCATTTTGTAATTATTTAATCTCATTATTAGTGTTAAATTTAAATGGTATGAGATTGAACTCGTTGTT
>JAAYKX010000309.1 GCA_012522155.1 Bacteroidales bacterium | reverse complement strand
TCATTGAACTGCCCGCTACCAGAAGAGGAGACCTGATAGCAATAAGATCTGCCGGGGCATACGGCGAAGTGATGGCTTCAAGATATAACCTGAGGGATCTTCCGAAGGTGGTCTTTTCAGATGAGATATAGGAATTCAGGTTTATGCATAACATCCCACGAATCAGAAATATACCGGAAAATGATGCATGCCGTTTCGGGTAAACACTACCGGATCGAAAGAATTATTGATTTTTTTAAACTTTTAGGGTATATGAGGTATATTTAGGCTTTTAAGAATAACTTCAGCTTTATGAAATTTTTAAAGAACAACCCTGAAAAAGTATTTACCGGCTTACGCGCCTGCATTCTTTCAGCTCTTTTTAGCCTGGTTGTCTCATGCTCTCCCCTGAGAGTCTACCGCGACCTTCCGGAGGTAAAGGCATGGGAGCCGGAAATTGAAAAACTGACAGCACTCAATGATACTGAACAGTATGCAGATGACGCTGTTGTCTTTGCAGGCAGTTCAAGCATACGACTATGGAAAACACTTGACTCCGATATGAAGCCCCATAATGTGATCCGGCGGGGTTATGGCGGTGCAAAACTGAGAGATTACGGGGTTTATGCAAACAGGATCTTTGAGAACATTCCCGGGAAAGCACTTGTGCTGTTTATTGCAAATGATATTACCGGAAGTGAAAAGGACAAGAGTCCCGGGGAAATTAAAAAACTGTTCCTCAGTATTGTCAAAACTTTCCGGAAGACACACCCGGGTGCACCGGTATTCTGGATAGCAATCACACCCACATCCTCCCGCTGGAAAGCATGGACGGCAATAAAGGAAGCCAATGAGATCATCAGGAAAACATGTGAAAAAGGAAAGGATCTGTATTTCATACAAACTGATTTTGTATTTCTCAATGAACAGGGATTACCCAGGGATGAGCTTTTTTTGGATGACAAGCTTCATCTCAACGAGGGGGGATACAGGGTGTGGACTGAAATAATAAAAAAAGAACTGGACAAGGTTCCAGGCATACGTTCTCTTTAAAGCAGATATTTTTTAACCACGGGCTTTTCTTCGGGACGAACCCGGCGAAAGCAGCCATGAAGGTTTTTTCCCGGTAAACCGGGGCAGACTCCCGATAATTGGGGACAGCTTATACGAAGTAATTAGCTTACAATAATATATAATATTATTTTCCTATGAAAAAAACATTAACATTATTGATTATGCTAGCAGCAGCAGCAAGTGCATCAAATGCACAGGTCAGTATTATAGCCCACCGGGGCGCCTCATGGATTGCTCCCGAAAATACTGTGGCCTCAGCCAGACTTGCCTGGGAAAAAAAGGCAGATGCCGTGGAGATTGACATTTATCTGTCAAGTGACAACAAGATTATTGTTATCCATGATTCCAACACCAAAAGAACCACGGGTGAGGATCATGTTGTAAGTCAAACTGATTCCAAAGTTCTTCGCTCGCTTGAGGCCGGTTCCTTTAAAGATGAAAAATACCGGGGTGAAAAACTGCCTTTCCTGTCCGAGATAATAAAAACCGTTCCAGGGGGAAAGGAACTGGTAGTGGAAATCAAATGTAAAAGTGAAATCCTTCCGTACCTTGAAAAAGCAGTCAGGAGATATCAGAACAAGATTATCTTCACATTTATATGCTTTGATTTCCAGACTATAGCTGACACAAAAAAAACCTTCCCTTCAAACTCATGTTACTGGCTGTGCAGCAATGCAGAGCTTCTGGATAAAACATTCAGCCAGGTCGGTCCTGCCGGTCTGGAAGGTGTAAGCCTTTCATGGTCCATAATAAATGAGGATGTTGTCAAAAAAGCCGCAGACCTGGGACTGGAAGTGTATTCATGGACAGTGAATGATGCGGATGAGGCAAGGCGTCTTATAGGACTGGGAGTAGAGGGAATTACCACCGACCG
>JAAYKX010000038.1 GCA_012522155.1 Bacteroidales bacterium | reverse complement strand
TTTCTGCCGGCTGACTGTTTCCGGAAAATGATTTACCGGGCCTGAAGGATTCGGCTGATTCTTCTTCCTCCCCGATCACTGCAACATTGATGAGTACGGGGACCTCATCGCCTTCATGGAAGAAAATATCAAGCAGGACTCCGTCTGCCGGAGATTCCATATCAAAGGCAGCCTTGTCCGTTTCGTAGGAGAACAGTATATCGCCTGTGGCGACTTTGTCGCCCTTTGATTTGAACCAGTGCGTAATGATGCATGTTTCAACGGACTGGCCCAGTTTTGGCATGGTTACGGGTGTTGCCATATTTATTGCTGCTTGTTGGTGGTTGTTTGAAGATATTTCTATTATGGATGCTCATTTGTCTGCAGGCACTTTCCAGTATCCGGCCGGCTTAAACATTGTTATTAAACTTGTTATGACCTACTGAACGAAATCTGAATAATTATAATCGCATCTTGTTAAGAATCAGAGCGTACAAAAATAAATTAAATAACTTGTACTTACAAGTGAGAAACAATATATTTACATAAAAATATTCCGTTAATGGTATTGTCAGTAAAAATACCACAGCACAAAAGACTTTACGAGATTCTCCGCAGACATATTGTTGAAGGGACTTATGGTGAAGGCGATCTTCTTCCGTCGGAGAATGAACTGTGCCGGCTGCATGGAGTAACCCGTCCGACAGTAAGGCAGGCCCTGGGCAATCTTGCAAATGACGGGTATATAAGCAGACATCAGGGCAAGGGAAGTATTGTCCATTACCGGCTCCGGGAGATCGGTATTTTATCTGTTGCAGGTACGACCTCTGCGGTTGGTGACCGTAATTTGAAAACCAGGATGATAATAAAACCGGTGATCGTGCCGTGGGGGGATGATTTCATGTTTCCCCTGTCGGATCTTGAAAAGGAATCCGGATGTATAAATATGGAAAGGCTGAGATTGCTTGATGATTCTCCCATCTTTTATGACATAAGCTACATAGCCAATATCAATCTTCCCAGGATCACATCCAGAAAATTTGAGAACAGGTCTCTTTTCAGGATACTGAGAGAATATTATCAGATTGAGATCAAGGGTGGTGAGCAGAGGATTAAAGCCATCCCCGCGTCACTGAAAATAAGCCGTTATCTGCAACTGAGGGCAGGAGAGCCGGTATTGCATCTTGAAAGAAAAATGGAAACCAGTAATCCGGGCTTATTTCTTTATTCTTCAATCTTTTGTAATACAAAGAAATATTCTATATTCGGAAGATTTTAGTTACTGTTATTTTTTCACTATAAACCATTAATTATAACCTGTTATGGAAAATCTGAAAACAAATTGGTCGAGGCGGCGCTTTATAAACACTGCACTGGCAGGAGTTGCAGGCGTGGCTGTTATTCCGCATCTTTCGGGATGCAGGGGATCTGCTGTAGCTTCTGATGAAATCCGCCTGGGTTTTATCGGACTGGGCCGGCAGGCAATGTACCTGATGAACGGGTTCATCCAGATACCCGGCGTTAAGGTTCTTGCAGGATGTGATGTATATGGCATCAAACGTAAACGCTTTGAAAACAGGGTTTCGGAATTTTATACAAATGCCGGTGTTAATTTAAAGGCAGACACCTATGAACAGTATCAGGATATTCTTGAGCGCAGTGATATTGATGCTGTGGTTATTGCAGTTCCCGATCACAGTCATGCCATAATAGCCATTGCGGCATGCAGGGCAGGAAAGGATGTTTACCTTGAAAAGCCACTGACATTTACAATCAGGGAGGGTCAGGAATTGAGAAAAGTTGTCCGTGAGAACAACAGAATCCTGGGTGTTGGCAGCCAGCAGCGTTCAAGCGAGGAATTCAAACACGCAGTTAAAATGGTGAGGAATGGTTCCATTGGTGCAATATCCAGGGTCTATGCGCATGTGGGCGCACCTCCGGCACCCTATGATCTTCCGGAAGAGACGCTTCCTGCAGATCTCAACTGGGATCTGTGGCTGGGCCCGCTCCCTGCATCCATTCATTATAACAGCCAGCTTAATCCGCCAATATCTCTTGATCCTCCAAAAGATGAAGAGATATGGGGTGCATGGAGATGGTACAAGGAAATGGGAGGCGGTTTTACAACTGACTGGGGTGCCCATATGTTTGACATTGCCCAGTGGGGTCTCGGGATGGACAATAGTGGCCCGGTTGAGATTTCCCCTATTGGTGACGGTACGGAATTTATTTCCTGGAAATATGCTGACGGGGTGATTATGACATCGGAGCCTTTTGATGAAATGCTTACCAAAGGTGTCAAGTTTATCGGTGACAAAGGCTGGATTGAAGTGGCAAGAGGATATTACAATGCATCGGATCCGGAATTGAATCCGTCTCCGGAAGCGACTGAGGTTGAAGGTCCCTATGAAACAAGAATACCTCACCAGATCGATTTCATAGAAGCAGTCAAAAACCGCGTTGATCCTGTTGTCCCCGTAGAAATTGGTCACCGCAGCTGCACCGTATGTACCCTGGGAAATATTGCCTGTAACCTGAAGAGGACTGTCAGGTGGGATCCTGACACAGAAACATTTGTTGATGATAATGATGGTGCTGCAACAAAGTTGCTGCATTATGAATACAGGGATCCCTGGAAACTGCTGTAGGAAGTAATAATTCCGGATCAGGAATGATTTGAAAACTCTGCAGATATTTAAATAAAAAGAGGCTGTATCAGATTACAGCCTCTTTATATTAATAATCATTAAATAAGAGCAGGTTTACTCTGCCTTTCTTACCTTTACAGCAACAGGGCCTTTTTCCCTCTGCTCAATTTCAAATTCAACAGCCTGACCTGCTTCAAGATTGGTGTGAGAAGCCTCAAGTCCTGACCGGTGTACAAAAATGTCCCTGTCGTCTTCAGTTTGTATGAAGCCATAACCCTTGACTCTGTCGTACCACTTTACAGTACCTTTCATAAATTTGATTTTTATTTCCTGTCAATGATTTTCTCTTCTGGAATATCCTCCGCGGCGGTTGTTGTCACCACCTCTGAAATTACTTCTTCTGTCTGGTCTTTCGATTGATTCGTTAACAATAATTCTTCTTCCTTGAATTTCTGCACCGTTGAGTTCTTCAATAGCTTTTTTGGCTTCAGCTTCATTCGGCATTTCAACGAAACCAAATCCTTTGCTTTTTCCGGAGTACTTGTCAAAAATAATTTTTGCAGAGGTTACTTCGCCATACTCCTCAAATTTTTCCCTAAGGTCTGCTTCAGTCATTTTGAAATTAAGACTTCCTACATAAATGTTCATAAATTCAGTTATTAAATAAGTATTTGGACTATGTCAAAGGTCTGACTTTTTTTCGGAAAGAAAAAATATTAGATTACAATAAGTTGAATTTTAAAACTCTTTTAATCCGGTCTGCTGTCAGTTTAAATCGTTCATCTGACTTTTTGTCTGCCGGCCTGTCAGGCAGTGATTTAAGGTGAACAGACAGATAAGGTTTTGAATATTCAGGAACAATGAAGGTTAAAAGAAATTCAGCCAAAATCTTAAATAAAGAATATTGTTAACTTTGTCGGCAACCTGAAAAGGGGAATGAACAAATCAAATCCGATAATTATGGGAAAAGGTGACAGAAAAACAAGGAGAGGTAAAATTATTCTTGGAACCTATGGTGTCAGACGCCGGAGAAAGAAAGCAAAAAAAGTTGATTTGACAGAGTTACAGTCTGTAAAAGAGAAGGATACAAAGGGGAGAAGAGCTGTCAGGGAAAAAAAGCCTGAAGCTGAAGCTGTAAAAGCCGGGGAAGAGACTCTTGTAACGAAAGACAAGGGAGAGGCCGGGGTAAAACAATCAGTGAAGCAGGAAGAAAAAAAGACCAGGGAGGTCAAAGCAGATAAAGATGAAAAGGGAGGCAAGGAAATACAAGCTGACAAAAAAATAAAGAAAGCCGTTGAGGAAAAGGTTTCTTCAGAGCTGAAGACCGGAAAGGAAGATGAGCCGGCTCCGGAGGCGAAGGCTGAGAAGGATAAAGAGTCTGCCGCAGAGGAAAAGCCTGCAAAGGAAGCCGTGAAGACAGCAGCGGAAGAGAAAGCCGTTGAGGAAAAGCCTGCAAAGGAAGCCGTGAAACCAGCAGCGGAAGAGAAAGCCGTTGAGGACAAGCCTGCAAAGGAAGCCGTGAAGACAGCAGCGGAAGAGAAAGCTGCAAAGAGTGAAGAATCCTGAAAAACGGGAAGATAGTCATTTGGATCACTTGTTGCAGATCCTGATTTCCGAAGCAAGTCCCGGCCGCTTGTTGTCCCGGTGAAATGCCGGAATTGCCCCGGGTTGCCGGAATTTTAATCATTACAGTTTCTTTGTTGCCGTTTTAGAAAAGGGAAATACTACTCCTATCCGCTTGAAATGAGAAAAAGACTGAAGGCGATATTGGTTTATTTTTTATTCTGGATCGTTTTTTTTGCAGCTGCAAGACTTTTGTTTATTCTCACCAAATACCCGGAAGCATCCGGGTTCAGTCCCGGACAGCTTTTTTTCACTTTCAGGCACGGCATAAAACTGGATCTTTCCGCGACAGGATATATAATGACAATCCCGGTCCTGCTCATGATTCCCGGAATTTATTTTGAATGCAGGTGGTTCAGGAAATTCATGAGATACTACACAATTGTAATTACAGCCCTTTCTTCAGCAATAGTTGTGTCCGATTCCCTGCTTTACAGATACTGGGGTTTCCGGATGGATCACACCCCTCTTCTTTATCTGCGAACACCGGGAGCTGCATTGGCATCTGTAAGCACTCTCCAGGTTATTTTTGTTGCAGCAGGAATAATACTTCTGGCAGTCTTGTTCATTTGGGTTTATTACAGGTTTGCAGACATATATTTTGAAGGATTTGGAAAAATCCGTTTCAGATTTCCTGCTCTCTTATTTTTTGTTGTTATCTGGGGATCCCTTCTGATACCCATAAGAGGAGGAGTGGGTATAGCTCCGATAAATGCGGGTACGGTTTATTTCAGCAGGGAAATGTTCCTCAATCATACAGCAATAAATGTTGTCTGGAATGTAGGAAATTCCCTTTCCCGTAATAAGCCTGCAGGCAACCCTTATCAGTTTTATGATACGGCAGTTGCCAGACAGATGACGGACAGCCTTACGGCCGGCAGGGGGTCACCCGCAAGACTTGTGAGTGAGCCAAGACCGAATATCCTGCTTTTTGTGATCGAGAGTTTCGGGAGTGCCATGATCGGACCCTTGGGGGGGGATTCCCTGACCACTCCGAACTTTAACCGTTACGTGAAAGAAGGTGTCCTCTTTACCCGTTTTTATGCTTCGGGCAACAGGACAGACAAGGCGTTCCCGGCAATTCTTTGCGGCTATCCCTCACAGCCGGGTCATTCAATAATGAAGGAGCCGAAAAAGACACAATCCCTTCCCGGACTGGTTAAAATGATGAACAGCCAGGGTTATCACAGTTCTTTCTGGTATGGCGGGGAAATAAATTTTGCAAATTTCAATTCCTTTGTCATTAATGCAGGATTCAGTAATGTTGTAACAAGAAACAATTTCAAACCTGAATTTTACAATTCAAAATGGGGTGTCCATGATCATATCCTTCTTGAGAACCTTCAGGATTCAATGAGAAACATAAGGGAGCCTTTTATGAAGGTTGTTCTGACCCTTTCAAGCCATGAGCCCTTCGATGTTCCGATGAAGCCGGTTTTCAGGGGAAATGATGAGCTGACCAAATTCCGGAACTCAGTTTATTATACTGACAACTCTCTGGGACAGTTCCTGGACTGGGCGAAAACCACGGAATGGTGGAAAAACACTCTTGTTATTCTTGTTGCGGATCATTACAGGCGAAATACACCGGATGTCCGGGAATATTCCGAAGAAGTGTTTAAAATACCCATGCTGTGGCTGGGAGGGGTATTGTCAGAAACCGGGATTACCATTGACAGGACAGGCAGTCAGACCGATATTCCCCTGACAATACTGAATCAGCTAGGCCTCAGCGACAATTATCCGTTTTCGAAGGATATGCTCTCTTCCGGACCTGCTTCATTTGCCTTTTATGCCTTCAATGAAGGTTTTGGTTTTATAACCGACAGCTCCAGTTATATTTATGAACACAAGCTCGGCGGTCCGGTACTTGAAGAGGGTAAGAGTCCTGAAATTGCAGGAGAATACGGAAAGGCTTTTCTACAGACTTTATTTGATGATTTTCTGCAGCGCTGAACATAAGGATATACTGTTTCCATATGTTTGCAGAACCTGAATATACATTGTTTCCATATGTTTGCAGAACCTGAAAATATATTGTTTCCATATGCTTGCAAAACAGGGGATTTAGTAAATTTGTTTCATGTATCCTGCTGTCATTAAAATTTATTCGGAAAAAAAGACCCCGCGGCTGAGTTACTCTGCGGAACTGATATTTGGCAATATCATGGGACTTGGCTGGGAAATCGTTACGGATACGGACATGATCAGGGGAATTCCAGCAGTTAATTATTCCCGGAGGATTATTCCGGGTTCATTCAGGGTTGAACCCTGTTCCCTGCTTTTTGAAAAAGGAATTATTCCGCAGGAAATTCAAATCCGTGACTGGAAAGGACTGCCAGTATTTTTTTCTGCTTCCGGCTCCGGTTCCGTCTCCGGCATCGGCCCCGAACCTGATATTCCTTTTGATATATTTGCTGCTTCCTTCTATCTTGTAAGTCGCTATGAGGAGTATCAGGATTACCGGCCTGACAGGCACGGAAGATTTCCTGCCTCTGTTTCGGCTGCATACAGACACGGTTTTCTGAATATTCCTGTAGTGGATCTCTGGGCAGGGGAACTGGCAAAGGCACTGGGAAGAAAGTATCCTGAACTGAAGTTCAGCTTCAGAAAATACAATGCTCTCCTCACTGTTGACACGGACCAGCCTTTTGCCTACCTTGGCAAGGGCATTGTACGCACTGCGGGCGGACTGCTCAGGAATTTACTGCATGATCCCCGTAAAGCGGCGGAAAGGATCAGGGTGCTGACCGGAAAGGCAAAAGATCCCTTTGATGTATATGATTATATTCTCCGTAATATTTCCGAGAAGGAAACGGATGCAATATTTTTCTTTCCAACAGGGAATTTTTCGAAATATGACAGGAATCCGCACTGGAGGAACAGAAAATACAGGAGACTGATAAGGAAACTTGGGAACATGCATGCTTCGGGTATGCATCCCTCGTATCCTGCATCGGAAGATACCGGCAGGTTCAGGTCTGAAAGGGAAAGGCTGGACAGGATCCTCAACAGACGGATAATGATAAGCAGGTTTCATTTCATAAGGATGAAAATTCCTGAGGCATACAGAATGATTTACGGGGAAGGAATAAGCGAAGATTATTCTATGGGTTATCCTGATCATCCGGGATTCAGGGCAGGAATTGCAAGGCCCTTTCTTTTCTATGATCTGACAGGGGAAAAGCAGACTGACCTGAAGATAATACCTTTTCAGTATATGGATTCTACGTTCTATCATTACATGAACCTTGGTCCCCCTGAAGCGGAGGAAATAATTGTAAGGCTGATGGATGAAACAAGAAAGGCGGGTGGTCTTTTTGTCAGCCTGTGGCATAACACTACAATCACCGCTACGGCTGAAGGGAGGGGGTGGAGGAAATTGTTTGAAAAAATGCTCGCAATGCAGAAGCCATGATCAGCTATTACAGAAACAGCGAAATAGACCGCGGGAAGTGGGATGCCTGTGTTAATAATTCTCAGGGAGCAAAGCCTTACGGCTTTTCATGGTATCTTGATATCATGTCACCGGGATGGGATGCCCTGGTTGACGGTGACTATAGCAGCGTTTTTCCTGTACCGGCATCAAAAAAGTACGGAATAAAATACATTGCCACACCCGTTTTTCTGCAGAAGCTCGGAGTATATTCACCGGCTGTATTATCAGAAAAGACAATAGATGAATTCGTAAAATTCATTCCTGATTCTTACCGTCTTATTGATCTCTGCACTGCCGGCAAAATTGAGGATGACAGATTTATTGTCACCCGGAAAGCCAATTATGAACTGGATCTTGAAGTAGCGTATGAAAAACTGCGGGAAGGCTTTTCCGTTCATTGCAGAAGAAACATAGCCAGGGCAGAAAAAGAAAAAACTGAGATAGAAAGAGATATAAAACCGGCCGAAATTATAAAGCTCTTCCGTGAAAATACGGGAAAAAGGATCACCGGAATAAGGCAGGGGGATTATCAGCGGCTCAGCTGTCTTATGGAGTTTTGTGTTAGTAACAGCAAGGGAAGGATACTGGGAGTCAGGGATCCGGCAAAAAGACTTGTTTACGGTATATTCATTACTGAGATAAAAGGCAGGAAAACAATGCTTTTTGTTGCAAACTCCCCGGAAAGCCGCAGTAAGAGAATTGGTTATCATATGGTCAATGAGCTTGCCAGGGAGTCGGCAGGGACAGGGGTGATCCTCGATTTTGCAGGATCATCAATACCCTCCATAGTATCTTTTATGCAGTCGTTCGGCAGCAGGAATATTCCGTTTTACCGGAATTACTGCAACAGGCTGCCATGGCCTGTCAGATTGTTACGGTGAGAAACAGTAGCGCTTTCAGTATTCTGTTCTGAGCAACAGCCCCGCTTGCGGATAATGAATTTATGTCTTTCCCGGATTTGCGGGGATCCGGCTGATAAAACCTTTGTTCTACAGTTTTTCCAGTTCGATTTCCTCGTCATCATCAACCGGTATCAGTCTGCCATCCTGACATCTTACTGTCCGGGCAGGAAATTTCCTGAGGATAGTGTGATTATGGGTTGCAATGATAACAGCTCTGCCGGTTTTGCTTATTTCCACAAGCAGGCTGATGATGCCTTCGGATGTTTCGGGATCAAGATTTCCTGTCGGTTCATCAGCAAGTATGATATCCGGATTGTTCAGCAGGGCTCTTCCTATTACAACACGCTGCTGTTCTCCTCCTGAAAGCTGATGAGGCATCTTGTATCCCTTGTGGCCCAGTCCGACTTTTTCCAGGACTTCACCAATACGGTTATTGATATCATTTTTATCCTTCCATCCCGTTGCCCTCAGTACAAAATCGAGATTGGCACTTACAGGACGGTCGGTCAGCAGCTGAAAATCCTGGAATACTATACCAAGTTTTCGTCTGAGCTGTGGAATATCCCGGTTTTTAAGACCGGCCAGATCAAAGCCTGCAACGACAGCCTTCCCCTCTTTCAGTGGCAGCTGTGCATTTATTGTCTTAATAAGGCTTGTTTTGCCGCTTCCAACCCTGCCGACCAGGTAAATGTGTTCACCCCTGGCAACATTCAGGTTTACATCTGACAATACCAGGTTGTCCTGCTGCCATATCTGACAATCCTTAAGTTCAATAATCAGGTCAAGAGGAAGTGAACTCTGCATATCTGTGTGTTTGAATGGTGCAAATTAATGAAAGAAATGGTAAATTAAGCCCCGCATGTTGAAAAAAACAATAATAAAGATCCTTCGAAGGCGTTTATATAATTGTATTTTTGCAGCTGTTTGCCAAAACTGTTGTTGCTTAGCCGTTATGGCCTGAAGAGGAAAAGGTTAATGATATAAATTATGAACAAAACAGGATTTTTATTAATCTCCGCTATATTTTCCCTGTTCTCATTCCGGGCGGGTTCGCAGGTGGCTTTTTCGGGGAGTGAGTATTCATCTGAATTCAAAAGGGCCATGGAATTTTATAACAAGGAAAAATATCCTGCAGCCATCAGGCTTTTTGATCTCTTCCTGGACGATCCTGACAATAACGATATTCTTTCCCTTACGGATGCCAGGTATTACAGGGCTCTTTCATCAGTTAAACTTTTTAATCCGGATGCTGAATACCAGGTTCTCACCTTTATAAAAATGCATCCTGAAAGTCCCGGGATAAATGAGATGAGGCTTGAGCTCGGAAATTATTTCTATCAGAATAAAAACTACCGCAAGGCCATCAGCCATCTTGAAGAAGTGAACAGGCAGGAACTGTCGCCCGGAGAGCTTGCGGAATATTATTTCCGTCTCGGCTATTCACATTATATGCGCGGACAGAAGCCGCGTGCCCTGGTCATGTTTTCCGAGATAAAGGATACGGATGGCGAATATTCCGTACCCGCGATATACTACTATTCGCAGATTGCCTATGAGGAGAAGATGTATGAAACTGCCCTGGATGGTCTTAACCGCCTCAGGGATGATGATACCTTCGGCAGTATTGTTCCCTATTACATAGTACAGATCCTTTATCTTAAAAAGGATTATGACCAGATACTGGAGATTGCACCCGATCTGATAAACAGGGCGGGGACGGACCGTGCCACTGAGTTGTACCGTTTTATCGGGGATGCCTATTTCAACAAACAGAATTATACGGAAGCACTGCCCTATCTGGAAGAGTTTGCTGAAAGAACAAAAACAGGAGGGAGGGAGGATAAATACCAGCTGGGGTACTGCTACTATATGGCGGGGGATTATGATAAGGCAATCAGGGTACTTGAGGAGATAGGAGTAAGACAGGATATATTAAGTCAGAATATATGGTATGTTCTCGGGGACAGTTATCTGAAACTGAATAATAAGGACAGGGCCAAATTCGGATTTGCAGAAGCCGCGAAACTTGATTTTGACAGAAAGATACAGGAGGATGCTCTCTTTAATTTTGCAAAGATCACCTATGAGATTTCATATTCTCCTTTTGGTGAAGCGATCAGGTCTTTCCAGGAATATGTAAATCAGTTCCCGGGATCGGAAAGGATAGAGGAAGCTTATAACTATCTTGTTCTGGCATATCTGCAGGATAAGAATTATAGTGCGGCACTCAGTTCCCTTGATAAAATCCGCAACAAGGATGCGAGGCTGGAGGAGGCCTATCAGCGTGCTGCATTTTTCAGGGGACTGGAAATGTTCAGCAATCTTGCCCTGGAAGGCGCTGTTGATATGTTCAACAAATCATTGCAGTATGAAAAATACAACAGGCAGCTCAGAGCAAGGGCAATTTACTGGAGGGGAGAGGCATATTACCGCCTGGGCAGGTATGAGGAGGCAGGGAAGGACTATGTGACTTTTCTGGGGATACCGGGTTCACTCAACCTGGATGAGAGTTCCATGCTGAGATATAATCTTGGTTACACCTTTTTTAACGTGAAGGATTACCCCAATGCCATCGTTCATCTGAAAGCCTTCGAATCAGAAGGGGGAAATACAAGGGCTGACCTGCAGGCTGATGCAAGGAACAGGCTGGGTGACTGTTATTTTATTGCCACCAACTACCGTACGGCCATAGACTATTATGATAAGGTTATTGACTATGGCAGGACGGATGCCGATTATGCCATGTTCCAGAAAGCTTTTTCGCTGGGCCTGATAAACAATGAACGCGGAAAGGCTGATGTGCTGAGCTCTCTTATTACCAGGCATCCCTCTTCTTCCTATGTCCCTAATGCCATTTTTGAACGCGGGCGCGCATATACCCTGCTTGAAGATTATTCAAGGGGGGAAGCAGACTTCAACAGCATAGTCAGTTCATACGGATCAAGTCCTTTTGTGCCCCGTGCACTGGTGCAGCTGGGACTTCTTTACTATAACACGGGTCAGAACAGCAAGGCTGTTGAGCAGTATAAAAAGGTTATTGAGAACTACAGGGCCACACCCGAGGCAAGAAGCGCCATGACAGGCCTTAGAAATGCATATGTGGAAATGAATGATGTTGAATCATATTTTGCCTATGCCAGAACTGTTCAGGGCCTCGGTGATATCAGTCTTTCCGAAAAGGATTCCCTGCTCTATGCTTCAGGAGAGAATCTTTATATGTCAGGTAATTACCAGAGGGCGGCAGGTGTTCTTGAAAGTTATCTGAGGGAATTTCCTGCCGGGGGCTTTGTTCAGAATGCCCGTTTTTATCTTGCCGAATGCAGGATATCCGAAGGGAAGGATGACGAGGCACTTAAGCTGTATTCTGCCGTTGTTGCAGCTCCCAACAACCAGTTCACGGAGCAGTCACTGATTTCAGCAGCCGGCCTTTCATACAATAATGAGGATTACATGGTTTCCCTGGATAATTATGAAAAGCTTGAATCTGTTGCCAGCAGTCCGGAAAACCTGGTTGTTTCATTGCGGGGACAGCTAAGGTCGGCATATCAGCTCGGGGATGCAGGAAAAACAATAGCAGCAGTGGATAAGATAAATAAAAATACAAATATTCCGGAAGAGTTGCAGAGGGAGGCGGTTTTTATGAGGGCAAAGGCAAATTACAGTCTGAACAATTTTGATGAGGCTCTGGCGGATTTCCGCAGAACGGCCGTGGAAGTGGTTAGTTCGGAAGGGGCCGAGTCCAAATACAGGACCGCGGAGATCCTTCACATGAAGGACCGCAGCGATGAATCGGAAAAGATAATTCATGAGTTCATCGATCAGAAATCCCCCCATCAGTACTGGATGGCAAGAATGTTCCTTTTGTTGTCGGATATCTCGGTGAAAAAGGGAGATATGCTTCAGGCAAGAGTGACCCTGGAAAGCATCAGGGATTATTATACCATCGGGGATGACGGGATTCTGGATGATGTCAGGATGAAGCTTGCAGCCCTTGACCAGAATAATCTATGAAAAGCAAATATGGCAATATGATGAAAAGAAATCTTCTGAATATATTTCTCCTGCTGCTGATCACTGTTGATCTGTTTTCCCAGGAACAGGACCTGAAAAGGGAAGTGACTCTTTATAATCCGTTTATACCTTCACTTTCGGATTTCAGGAAAAAAAGTTTCCTGCCTGTGATCAGGGATACTTCTTCAGTCAGGCCCGAGTTTACCTATACCGTAAATACAAACCCCTATAGTCCGGAGTATACGATTAATCCGATCAAGGCGGCAGCCATCGTACCTGATCCGCTTGAAAAACTGTATAAAAGTCATGTTAAACTCGGACTGGGTAATTACTATGCTCCCCTGGCGGAAATCAGCATTACAAATGAACGTTCCAGGGAGGGGATATACGGACTCTATGCAAAGCACTATTCCACACACGGGAAGGTGAAACTGCAGAATGACAAAAGGGTGTTTGCAGGATATATGGACAATGATGTTTCCCTCTTCGGCAAAAAGTTTTTTCACGATAATTACCTGGAAGGGTCAATTGATTATTTTCAGAAAACAAGGCATGCCTATGGTTATGATACAAGTATTGTTGCCTATGATCCTGAAAAGAAGGATATAAGGATTCCATACAGCAAAATCGGGGCATCTTTGTCATTTGCATCCCTTACCCTGGATTCCTCAGACTTTTCGTATGATTTTGACGTGGCCTACAGCTATTTTTTCAGCGACAGGAGTCTGTCACAAAACAGTCTGGAACTGGCCGGCTACATGGCAAAGACCTATCTGGATCTTTATATGGGAGCAGGGCTGGAGATGGATTTTTACCGGCCGTCAAGGGAAATATCCCGGTCCGGCAGGTATGTGGCTGCCCTGAGTCCGTTTATTTCCAAGAGTTCAGCACAATGGAACTTCAGGCTTGGCATACAGCTGCTTCTCGACAGCGATACAACTTCTTCAGTGAAGTTCCGCTTCTATCCCGATGCAAGACTGGGATTCGGTATAGTGCCATCCTATGTTGAGTTTTTTGCCCGGCTGTCAGGAAAACTCGAAAAGAATACGCCGGACAAAATCATCGATGAAAACCCTTTCCTTCTTCGTAACGGAAGCCTTTTTGCACTTCCCAATACAAGCCATCAGCTTGTGCTGTCGGGAGGACTGAAAGGCAATACGGGTATCGGGGGCAATTATGTGCTTTCAGCTTCATATTCAATGATACAGAATATGTTATTCTATGCCGGCCTGGTTGATGATGACCCGCTGCCCGTACCCCTTGCAGGTAATTATTTCCTGTCTGTACCCGATGATGTTGAACTGTTTAATCTGCATGCTGAGATAAACGGCGTGATAGGGAACAGAATCACTTACAGGGGAAATACAAACTATTTTAATTATAAGCCCGGCACACTGGAATATCCATGGGGTAAACAGTCCTGGGATGCACAGATTGGCCTTAAATACAATTTAAGAAACAAAATTATTGCAGGGATTGAGCTGACATCCCTCGGCAGTCGGCGATTTATTGTGAACAGGAGCAATACCCTGGTTCCGCAGGAAGATTATGTTTTCATATCCCCTGTTTATGTCAGCTCAAATCTGAGTGCAGAATACAGGTACACAAAGATTCTTTCGCTCTGGGCCAGGCTAAACAATATTGACTTTACCAGGAATTTTGACTGGGCATTCTATCCCACTCAGAGATATATGTTCATGGTTGGGCTGACATATAGTCTATGATGCATATATACAGGCAGTAGGCTGGACTTCCCGCTTTAATCCGGCCATGACAGGCAGTTCCGGTTTTTTACCTTTCCAAAGCCTTCCCGGCTGTTGATTTTTTCCATGAAATTGTGTATAAAACGAAGTCCTTTTCCTGTGCAAAAACGGAATATTATTGTATATTTGCAGTCATGATTAATGAACATGAATTCAGTTATTTATCACATCTGAAAAGAGGTCATCCCCTGTGCCGGCAATTAATGAATTATTCAGATGTTTTCCCCCGGAAAAATGTATAATTTGTCAGAACAGAATTGAGAGCAGATGATCTCCTTCAGGGAATTCATGGATCATATAATCCGAAAATTGTACTCTTTAAAACATTAGCTAAAAATGGATGAGGAAATGAACATATTGCAGGATGGCAAAAAATATTCTGCGGAGAGTATTCAGGTTCTTGAAGGGCTTGAAGCAATAAGGAAGAGGCCTGCAATGTATATTGGGGATATTGGTGTCAAAGGCCTTCATCACCTTGTTTATGAGGTTATAGATAATTCAATTGACGAGGCTCTGGCCGGTTATTGTTCCAGGATAGATATTACAATACATGAAGACGGTGCCGTGACGGTTTCAGATGACGGAAGGGGGATCCCCACGGGAATCATGGAAAAGGAAAAGAAGTCGGCACTTGAAGTGGTTATGACAGTGCTGCATGCCGGCGGGAAATTTGACAAGGGATCCTACAAGGTATCCGGTGGTCTTCATGGAGTAGGCGTTTCATGTGTAAATGCACTTTCTTCTGAACTTACTGCCACTGTAGGACGGGAAGGCAAACTGTTCCGGCAGGTTTATCAGAAAGGCAAACCGCTCAGCGATGTTGAAGTCATTGGAGAAAGTGAAAAATCCGGAACCACTATCACCTTTAAGCCTGATGGCACGATTTTTCAGACACTGGATTTTAAATTTGAGATTCTTGCAGCCAGGCTTAGGGAACTTGCTTTCCTGAACAAGGGTATTCTTCTTACATTGAAGGACCTCAGGGAGTTTGTTGAAAACGGAAATGGGGGCCAGCCTCTTTATACTGAATTTTTTTCAGAAAACGGTCTTCAGGAATTCGTGCAGTATCTTGATGCCAACAGGGAAAGAATAATTGAAAAACCTATTCACATCAATTTCGACAAGACGGATATTCCTGTTGAGATTGCATTGCAGTACAACAATTCCTTTTCGGAAAATGTGCATTCCTATGTCAATAATATCAATACAATTGAAGGCGGGACGCATCTTGCGGGATTCCGCAGGGGACTGACCAGGACACTTAAAAAATATGCCGAGGATTCGGGAGCTGCCGCAAAGCTGAAATTTGACATAAACGGTGATGATTTCCGTGAGGGACTCACTGCAGTTATTTCTGTAAAGGTAGCCGAGCCGCAGTTTGAGGGCCAGACAAAAACAAAGCTGGGCAATTCGGAGGTTATGGGTCCGGTTGATCAGGCAGTCAGTACATTGCTGACCAACTACCTCGAAGAAAATCCCAGGGATGCCAGGATAATTGTTCAGAAAGTCATCCTGGCTGCAACAGCACGCCATGCCGCCCGGAAAGCACGGGAGCTGGTACAGAGGAAGAATGAATTTTCGGGGTCGGGATTGCCGGGGAAACTGGCTGACTGTGCAGACCGCGATCCGGCCAATTGTGAGATATATCTGGTTGAAGGGGATTCAGCCGGAGGTACTGCAAAGCAGGGCCGTGACAGAAAGTTTCAGGCCATCCTGCCTCTCAGGGGCAAGATACTGAATGTTGAAAAAGCCATGCAGCACAGGATTTATGAAAGTGATGAAATAAAAAATATTTTCACCGCACTTGGTGTAAACATAGGAACCGAGGAAGACAGCAAGGCGCTCAATACTTCCGGACTGAGATATCATAAGATCATAATCATGACAGATGCCGACGTTGACGGCTCGCATATAACAACTCTGATTATGACTTTCTTTTTCAGATATATGCAGGATCTAATAAAGGGGGGGAATCTCTTTATTGCCACACCACCCCTGTATCTTGTAAAAAAGGGGAGAGCCGAAAGATACTGCTGGTCAGAAGAGGAAAGAAATACGGCTGTTATGGAACTGGGACAGGGAAAGGATTCATCAGTTACGGTACAGCGCTACAAGGGCCTCGGGGAAATGAATGCGGTACAGCTGTGGGACACCACCATGAATCCCGAGACCAGGACCCTGAGGCAGGTTACGATAGACAGTGCTGCGGAAGCCGATCATATCTTCTCAATGCTGATGGGTGATGAGGTGCCTCCGAGAAGGGAGTTTATTGAGACTCATGCCAGGTATGCAAGAATAGATGCCTAGGGTTTTGTTTCTCAGACACCAAAGAATTTCCGTCTGATTTCCACGGCATTGTACTGGCATACTTCGCTGCAGCAGTAACAACGGATGCATTGCCTGTCGGTGAGAATAACATGGTTTTCCTTTTCCGTATGCATTCTGATTGCATTTACCGGGCATATTCTGATGCATTCCCTGCAGCCGGTGCAGTTCCGGTGTATAAATACCGGTCTCCTCTGAAATCTCCGAATTCGTTTGAACCGCTTGAATATGAACTTAAAAATCGTATTTTTTGCTCCCGGCTCGGTTATTCTTTTAAAGTCTTTTTTTACCAGTGATTCCAGTTCCGGACCGTCGTAAATTATTTCACTTTTGTCCCTGAGCCATTTTCCCCGTCTGAGGGCTATCTTGTTTGTAGGAATTTCAAGGGGATCATAATCTGCCAGGGATGATGCTGTAATATCCAGGGCAAGAGGGTTTGTGGACCCTATAAGTGCACCAATGGTAACCGGGACACCCTGGCCGGGGCCGGGGCCCTCCATTCCCCTGACTGCATCCATAAGAAAGAAATGCGGCAGCACCGATTCATTGAGGTCAACAAGAAATTCCGCAAATCTGTCCCTGTCCTGATATAATGCATGTTGTCTGGCTTTGGAAAACCCGGGTATCAGTCCAAGCTGGTTCTTTATTGCTCCCGTGAAAAATACCAGTTCATGATTCTTGAATTTTGGCAGCGAGATTATAAGGTCAACTTCCTTTATCACCGAAGCGATTCTGACCCGGCTGCTTCCAACAGTTACACTGGAGGGTGAAAGCAGGAAATCAACCCATTTTGCCCCGCTCTTTTCACTGACCGGTCCAATGCCTGATTTATTTCCCCTGAAGCCCCTGAGATGAATGGCCGGAGAATCTCCTACAAAGACTGTGGCTCCCCGTGACCGGAGATATATTATCATCGCTTCGACAACTGACGGATGGGTTGATACACATTTAAGGGGATCGGTATCGGTAAGAATATTGGGTTTCAGCAGTACTTTTTTATTCCGGGGATCCGGACCATCGCAGCTTTTGTAAATATCAGCGATAAGCTCAACCATCTCCGCGGTATTGTATTCACTGCATCTTCTTATGGCAACTTTTGAATTCATTCATTGATTAATTTTCTGTTTGTTTTGTTCCAGGGTTGAAAGCAATCCGCATGCGGCACCAATATCTTCTCCGCGGGATGCTCTTACCGTAGCAGGTATACCTTGTTTGTTCAGGGCATCCCTGAAACGTTCTGCTTCATCCGGAGCGGGACTTTTCAATTCAGTTCCCGGTATTTCATGAAAACGGATAATGTTTATCCGGCATCTCAGACCCCTGGTGAGACGGGCCAGCTCCTTTATATGTGCCGGAGTATCATTCAGTCCGCTGAAAAGAATATATTCAAAGGATAATCTTCGCTGTCCCGAAAAATCATATTCCCTGATTATGTCAATAATCTCCCTGACCGGGCTGGATTTTTGTACCGGCATGAGTCTTGCCCTCTCCCTGTCGAAGGGTGAATGAAGACTTAATGCAAGGTGGCAGCGGCTTTTTTCAAGAAATTCCCTTATCCTGTTTTTCAGTCCTATGGTACTCAGTGTAATCCTTGTTGGACTCCAGCCATATCCCCATTCCGAAGTAAGTATTTCCAGGCTTTTAAGTACTTCTTCAATATTGTCAAGAGGTTCTCCCATTCCCATAAAGACAATATTTGTGAGATTACTGAATTCAGGAATACTGCGGAACTGATTAAGTATCTCGTTTGATGAGAGGTTTCCCTGGAAATGCTGACGGCCGGTCATGCAAAAGATGCAGGCCATCCTGCATCCGGCCTGACAGGAGACACATAAGGTGGCCCTGTTCTTTCCGGGAATAAAGGCTGATTCTATATATTTGTCTGAGAGTACTTTAAAAAGATATTTTTTTGTTCCGTCCCTGCTTTCCGAGACATCAGCCGGAGCAGAAAGGCCGATCTCATACTCTGACGAGATTTTTTCCCTCATTTTTTTTGAGAGATTTGTCATTTCGTCAATTGTATTAATCTCTTTCCTGTACAGCCAGTCGGCCATCTGTTTTGCTGAATAGCCCGGCAGCCCGGCCTTTTTTGTTACAGCAACAAGTTCATCCAGCGTTTTTCCGTATAGCTTTTCTTTTATCACAATTCCTTGCTTCTGACTACTGAATTTTACTTCCCTGTCTCCCTGTTTCCGGCATATAAAATCAGCATCCGGCTTTCCGGAGATTCTTAAACGGCAGAAAGGGATCGGGGGATTTTATCTTAAATGAGCTTTGTGATTAAACATCAATTTTTCCTTCAAACACAAAAGTGGCGGGCCCGGTCAGCCAGATATTATAAATTCTGTCATTGCCTGTATCAAATTCCACCCTGAGATTACCGCCCCTTGCCCTGACATCAACGGGTGATGTGCCAAAATGTCCTTTCAGTACTGAAGCAATGGCAGATGCTGTTACACCGGTGCCGCATGCAAGGGTTTCATCTTCGACACCTCTTTCGAAAGTTCTTATTTTAAGTCCCGTTTCAACAAGCTGGACAAAATTTACATTGGTTCCGCCGGGTGCGAACTTATCCGACCATCTGATCCTTTTACCTTCCTCGTAGACATTCACATTATCCACGTCGTCAGTGAAAAGGACATAGTGCGGCGACCCGGTATCAATGAAATAATTATTATCCACTATCTTATGGCCGCCAATATCGCTCATCTGAAGCCGGACAGTATCATTGTCCACCCGGGCTTCATGAAGGCCGTCGAATGCCATAAATTCCTGTTCTTTTCCGGCTATTCCGTGCTTCATGGCAAAATGAGCTGCGCATCTTCCTCCGTTTCCGCACATTGAACCAAGCTTTCCGTCGGCATTGAAGTATTTCATTTCATAGTCATGTCCTTTTATTTCAGAAATGAGAATCAGTCCGTCGGCTCCGATACCGAATCTCCGGTCGCATAATCTGTTAATAAGAGTTGAATTGTCAGGATTTATTATATTACCGCGGTTGTCTATGATAACGAAATCGTTGCCGGCTCCCTGGTATTTGTTAAAAGTGACTGTCTTCATTGTTAAAGTGTTGTTAAATCATTCTAAAATATTGAAGATCATTGAAAAAATGCACGATCTTTGTAAAACATTTTGCACGGAAAATGGTTATAAAGATATTAATCTTTTATCAGGCATAAAATTTGATGAAAGAAAGGTGAATATATAAAACTGACAATTTAAATTATAAAGATATGAAAGGCAGAAATTTATTTGGTGCATTGTTAATGGCTGTCCTGGGTGCTGCAATAGCACTGTTCGCGTATACCAGGATAGCTGACAGGCCGGCCGTTGTTATTGCAAAAGACAGTTCCCGGGCGGAAGCTTCTGAAGCCAGGGCCTATCTTACTGCTCTGCAGAGCCTTCCCGGTCAGGTGGATTTTACCTATGCAGCAGAACAGACAGTGCATGCAGTTGTTCATGTCCGCACAAAGTCCGTGGTTCAGCAGCCCAATAATCCGATCATGGAATGGTTCTATGGCGATCGTTACCGCAGCAGGCCCAGGGAAGTTGCAGGCTACGGATCAGGAGTAATAATATCGTCAGACGGATATATCATCACCAATAATCATGTTATTGAGGACGCCGAAAATATTGAAGTAAAACTAAATGACAACAGGGTTTTTAATGCGGAACTGATTGGTCGTGATCCCAGTACGGATATTGCTCTTCTGAAAATAAAGGCAGAGAATCTGTCCTTCCTGCAATACGGAGACTCGGATAAGCTGAAGATCGGAGAATGGGTTCTTGCAGTGGGTAACCCCTTCAATCTTACCTCAACTGTCACTGCAGGTATTGTAAGTGCCAAGGGAAGGAATCTGGGTATTCTTGACAATGATTACAGGATTGAATCCTTTATCCAGACTGATGCCGCCCTGAACATGGGCAACAGTGGCGGGGCACTCGTTGACACCAAGGGATTGCTTGTCGGAATAACCTCTGCCATCTATTCCCCCAGTGGTGCCTATGCCGGCAATTCCTTCGCCATTCCGGTCAGTATCGTGCATAAGGTGGTTGATGACCTCAGGCAATTTGGTGAGGTGCAGCGTGCGCTGATAGGTGTTAATATAACTGATGTGACTTCCGAAATAGCGGAACAGAAGAAACTTCCCGAGGTAAAGGGTGCAATGATCACAGACGTGAGGGAGGGTGGTTCTGCTGCAGATGCCAATCTCAAAAAGGATGATGTGATTATCAGGTTTAACGGCGTTGTGGTGAATAATGCCACAGAGCTTCAGGAACAGGTCGGAAAGCATCGTCCGGGTGACAGGGTAAATATTACATATATCAGAAATGGCAGGGAAAACAAGGCTTCACTGACCCTTAAAAATATTTCCGGGACAACCGATGTTGTTCCACGCGGTTCAGGAAGCGGTGCGGTTTTCGGAGCCAGGTTTGAATCCTTGAGTTCGGCTGACAAGAAGTCGCACGGCATTGGAAGCGGCGTTAAAATTGTTGAGGTGGGAGACGGAATTTTCAGAGATCTTGGAATAAGACGCGGGACAATAATTACAGCAGTCAACAATAGAAAGGTAAACAGTTCTCAGGATGTTCGTTCGGCAGCAGGCGCAAGTGAAAGATCACTGAAATCAATTGCGGGTATTACGCCGGAAGGCAGAGAATTTCACTTTCAGTACGGGAACTGAGGCAGGACAATGATCCGGCACCCTGCTTTTTTTCGCCCTGAACATAAAATAAATATGAAAAAATTTTTATAAACAACAGATTGACAGTGGTTTGTGATATTAACATATTTCTGTTGACAACAACTGTTGAAAATTTTTGTTATTATAGAGTATAATATTAACTTTGCGACAATTTTTTAAAAAGCATGAGACAGCTAAAAATTACCAAATCCATTACAAACAGGGAGAGTGCATCACTTGACAAGTACTTACAGGAAATTGGTAAAGAGGAGTTGATATCGGTAGAAGAAGAGGTTGAACTGGCTCAGCGAATAAAGAAGGGAGACAGATATGCTCTCGAGAAACTCACCAAGGCAAATCTTCGTTTCGTTGTTTCCGTTGCAAAACAGTATCAGAATCAGGGATTGAGTCTTCCTGACCTTATCAATGAAGGTAATCTTGGTCTGATAAAGGCTGCGGAGAAATTTGATGAGACGAGGGGATTCAAGTTTATATCCTATGCTGTGTGGTGGATCAGGCAATCAATATTGCAGGCCCTGGCAGAACAGTCCAGAATTGTAAGGCTTCCCCTCAACCAGGTAGGA
>JAAYKX010000037.1 GCA_012522155.1 Bacteroidales bacterium | reverse complement strand
TATCCTGACAGATGTTGATGATCCATGAACGGTCATTACATCGAGTGTTGATTCTATTGGTTTGAGTTTTGAATCTTCCTGGTCGATCAGAATGATCTCATGGTTTTCATTCGAAAGCATCCTTGCAAGATGAGATCCAACTTCACCCGCGCCGGCAATTACTATTCTCATGATAAGTGAATGAAAAAGCAGCACAAAATAAGACATAAATGAGATAATACTCAAGTTTTCCGGGATATTTATTTGTCAGGGTATAACAGGTTGAAGCGGAAAGCTCCGTGGTTTCTTACAAAATGCAAGGTATCAGCATTGAGTGATCCCACAGCTGAACGGTTCTGTACCCCGGGACCGGCCACCAGTGCTTTGGTACAGCTGTCCAGAGTGAATGTATTGTCAACCGGTGGGTTTTTACCCCTGAGGATGATAATGTCGGGAGCCGGTTTTTCAGGAATTGTATTTGTAAGCCTGTCGGTGATAAGTATATGCAGGTTTTCAGTATTGTCTTCACTATTACCGATTCTTAAAAATGCATTTCCGTTTAACAGGTTTTTTGTTTCCTTCAGACCGGCCATTGCCTTGTGTCTGTCAACTTCCTTTACCACTTCCGGACTGTCAGCATAGCTGTGCAGGTGTTTGCCCGTCCTGATGCCGACGGCGGCATGGCCCGCGGTGTTGTATACAATGACTTCGCCTGTCCTCTTCAGTGCTGTTTCCTGTACCGTGCCGGCCGTTATGAAGAGCAGAAGGAAGACAAGCGGATATGCTGCCCGGATTGACTTCCTGTCAAGAAGATATTTCAGTAACAGAAAGAGACTTATTGAAAGGAAGATGCATTCGGGAATGCTTATGCCGATATTTTCTATTGTTGAAAGAGGAAGGGATGCAGCTTTTTCTGTCAGACTCTCCGTCAGTCCGCTTACAAATTCCAGAAAACCTCCGGTAATACGGGAAAGAAACGGAAGGGGATAAAAAAATATGGTCAGGACCCCGCTGATAATGACCAGTGATGCAAGAGGAACGATTACGATGTTTGAAAGGATGAACCACACGGGAAACCTGTTGAACTTCATAACTGTAAGGGGAAGGGTGCCGGGCTGGGCAATGATGGTGACAGTTGCGGATTGCCAGATTATATCGGGAATGCGCCGTCTGAAACTTATTTTCTGGTAAAGGTCGCGGCAGAAACAGATTATAAATATAACTGCCGAATAGGAGAGGAGGAAACCGGCATCGAAGATGACCGATGGTCTGACAAGAACAAGCATGAAAGCTGAGGCCAGTACGGAATTTACAGAATCAACATCTCTTTTTATAATTTTTCCCGCCTGAAGGAAGGAATACATGAGGGTGGCCCTCAGAACGGAGGGTGTGAGTCCGGTGACAAAGGCATAAACCCACAGGATGGCGAGGGTGATGATTACCCTGAAGGTCTTCAGTTTACCTTTCATGAAGAAAAGCATTCTGAAGACGAAAAGGCTCAGGATTACTGTATGAAGTCCTGATACTGCCATTATATGCATTACCCCGGCCTTGATGAACTGTTGTTTCCGGTCAGGATCGAGATGATTTTTTTGTCCCAGTGTCATGGCTGCTACTTTGGCGAGACGCTTTTCACTTATGCCGCGTTCACGGTATATGTCAAGTATCCTTTCCCGGATGATAAGTGCGGAATGTTTCAGTTTC
>JAAYKX010000308.1 GCA_012522155.1 Bacteroidales bacterium | reverse complement strand
TGAAATGCAACGGCAGTCCTGAATACCGTCCCCTTACCTCATTCTATGACGGAGTGCCTGACTGCCGGATAGCCCACAGCCTGTATCTGGGTGAAACAGACTGCAGCTACGGCTGTCTTGGAAAAGGTGATTGCGTAAAAGCATGCCCATTCGGTGCCATGTACATGAACAGCGAAACAGGCCTGCCCGAAATTATTGACGACAAATGCGTGGCATGCGGTAATTGCGTGAAAGCCTGTCCGAGAAACCTTATTGAACTGAGAAAGAAAGCCAGGCGGAACAGGAAGATTTATGTCGCCTGTTCCAACTGTGACAGGGGCGGACCGGCGCGCAGAGCCTGCAAGGTAGCCTGTATTGCCTGTATGAAATGTGTAAAGGTCTGCAAATTCGATGCAATTACTGTAGAGAATTATCTTGCATATATTGATCCGTTCAAATGTACCCTTTGCAGAAAATGTGTTGCCGAGTGTCCGACCGGTTCCATCCTTGAATTCAATTTCCCGCCCAGGAGACAGGCCGTTGAAACACGGAGCAAAACCATAAAAGTTAATCCGGAAGTATAACATATATAATCAGAATCAAATTTGAAAACATTTCCATTGGGAGGTGTTCATCCTCCCGAAAATAAGCTGACAGCCGGGATACCGATAAAATACCTGCCGGTCCCTCCTGTCGTTGCAATTCCCGTATCACAGCATATCGGATCTCCCTCAGAGGTCCTGGTCAAGAAAGGCGACATGCTGAAAACCGGACAGGTCATTGCAGGCAGCAAGGGATTTGTTTCTGCCAATATCCATTCATCCGTCACGGGTGTGGTAAGTAAAATAGACAAGGTGACCGATGCATCCGGCTTCAGGCAGACTGCTGTATTTATTGATACCCGGGAAGATGAATGGCTCGAGACTATTGACAGGAGCGAAGAAATAATAACTGAAATAAAATATTCATCCGAAGAGATCATTGACAAATGTCTTGAATCAGGCATTGTGGGCCTTGGGGGGGCTACTTTCCCTTCACATGTAAAGCTCAGTGTTCCCGGCGGAAAAAGATGCGATGTACTGATAATCAACGGTGCGGAATGCGAACCTTATCTTACTTCCGATCACAGGCTGATGCTGGAAAAAGGAGAAGAGATCCTTGTCGGAACAGCTGTTCTGATGAAGGCACTCGGGGTAACAAGAGCCATGATTGGCATTGAAAACAATAAAAAGGATGCAATAGCCCACCTCAGCGGACTGGCCGGGAAACACCCCGGTATCAGCATACACGGACTCAGGGTCAAATATCCCCAGGGGGCAGAAAAACAGCTTATCAAAGCCCTTATAAAAAGGGAAGTCCCGTCAGGCAGGCTGCCACTCGATGTAAATACGGTGGTCCATAATGTGGGTACTGCCTTCGCGGTTTATGAAGCAGTTCAGAAAAACAAGCCTCTTTTTGAAAGAGTTGTTACCATTACAGGCAAGTCACTGCCAAATCCCGGAAATTATTTTGTCAGAACAGGAACTCCCGTAAGGTATCTCATCGAAGCTGCAGGAGGGATTCCTGAAAACACCGGGAAAATCATATCGGGCGGACCCATGATGGGAAAGGCCGTAAGCAATGCGGATGTACCCGTGGTAAAAGGAACTTCAGGCATTGTGCTTATCCCGGAAAAAGAATCGTTAAGACTTGAAATGACAGCCTGTATACGTTGTGCAAAATGCGTCAGTGTCTGTCCGCTTAACCTTGAACCATATCTCCTTATGACACTTTCGGAGAAGGGAGAATTTGAAAGGGCAGCCGGGGAAGGAATTACTGACTGCATGGAATGCGGATCATGCAGTTATTG
>JAAYKX010000307.1 GCA_012522155.1 Bacteroidales bacterium | reverse complement strand
TTCAGAGTCATAAGCCTGATCCTGATATGTATAGGTGCAGGCAGCTTTGTTGCCGGACTGTTTTTGGATCGTGTGGCTGCCTGGTCCGCTTACCTTGTCACCAATTACTATTTCTTTTCGCTTTCAAGGGGAGGGATTTTCTTTTATGTGATCCAGAGCATTACCCGGTCGGGATGGTCCTCTGCCTTCAGGCGTGTTCCGGAAGCCATGATGGCCTACATGCCTTTTGCGGCAGTTTTTTTCCTGCTTCTTTATTTTGGCACCGCTGACATTTACCGCTGGTCCGTACCGGAGACTGTCGCCGGTGATGCACTGCTGCAAAAAAGATCAGTCTTTATGAATGTTCCCTTTTTCTATGCCAGAGTAGCCTTCTGTTTTGTCCTGTGGATCATTTTTATACGGATACTTAGAAAATTGTCGCTCAGGGAAGACAGTCTTGACCCGGCGGACCATAATGGTATAATGGCACTTTTCGGGAAAAGTGAACTGTATTCAAAAATATTTATTTTTATTCTCGTAATCACTTTTTCACTTTCTGCATTTGATCTTATAATGTCCATCGATGTGCACTGGTACAGTACGATCTTTGCATTTAAAAATCTGATTGCCGCCTTTCTGCATGGTGTATCCGTTATGATACTCATCATCTTCATTCTCCACAGAAGAGGCTATTTCAGTTTTCTCAACAAATACCATTTGCACGATTTTGCCAGATACCTGTTCATGCTGTCCATCCTGTGGGGATATTTCTGGTTTGCACAGTTTATGCTGATATGGTACGGCAATATTCCTGAAGAAACGGTTTATTACTACCTGCGGTGGCAGGAAGGCTGGAAAGTGATGTTTTTCCTTGAGATTGGTCTTAACTGGGCTGTTCCCTTCATGTTGCTGCTTCCCGTCAAAACCAGCAGGAACATGACAGTCATTACCATAGTGATAGCATTTCTTATCATCGGACAATATATTGACCTTTTTGTGCAGGTTATTCCGGGAACAACCGGCATCCTTAAATTCGGACTGGTTGAAGCGGGTCTCTTCCTCGGATATGCGGGCCTGTTTGCCCTGGTAGTGGCAACAGCTCTCAGTAAAGCCCGGATAACAGGACCTAATCATCCTTTCCTGGAAGAAAGTCTGAAGCATAAATTCTGATCCCGGGCAGTGTCTGCCCCGGTTTTTTCACGGAATATTATTACGATTATCCCGGCCGTTTTTGACCCGTTGTTGGAAGAAGCTTCCGGTGTCAGTATAATGAGCAGGATTAGTAGGCCGGTACTGCAGAGTGTATCAGTACGTTTATGTTATAATATAAAACAGGGGGAAGATGAGGATCCATAAAAAAACAATCAGATGCCAGTATAATCCCTTTTTCCCGGTCAGGAAATAATTTCCGGAATTTATTTTTCCCCTGGCTATCCCGCGTATAAGGAATCCAATAATTGTCAGACCAATAATAACATGCAGTATGTGTAACCCTGTTATAAAAAAATACATGCCATAGAAAAGGACATCTCCCGGACCGCGGAGAGCGAGAACAGAAGAAGCCGGATAAATCCGGTCTGTAATATGTCCCTGCCATTCAAGGCATCCTGAAAGGAGGAAAAATATTCCAAGCAGGAATGTTATTCCGGTAAGCTGTAGTGCAAGCCTTTTGTTGTTTCGCCGTAATGCAGCAGCTGACATTACAAGGGTCGTACTGCTTATGAGCAGGATAATTGTATTAAGTACACCGGCGAAAAGGGATAATTCACCGGCAGCAAAATGAAATGCCTGGGCATGTCTGCTGCGATAAACCAGGTAAACGATAAAAAGTGATCCGAACAGGAGTATCTCTGCAATTAGAAAGAGACGAATGCCGAATGCGGAAGGCTGATTGTTGTTAAGTGCTGTGGGATACATGTTTGCTAACAATTGATGGTAGGTTTGTTTACAGAGGGTGGTATGTTCACTTGCAGTTGATGGCACGTTCATCGTTTAAAGATAAAACTATTAATTTCCAAAACCAACACCGGATTATTATTTCCGGATCACTGTTGATACGTATTATAATCAACTTTTTCACTGCCATGGTATTTGACACACACTAAAGTGAATGTGGCAGTAACGTGGCAAAAGTGATTAGTTTATTATACATTGTATTTTATATCTTTGATCTCCAGCTTAAGCCATGTCCAGTCACCTTCGGGCAGTTTCCAGGTTACTCTCATTTTTGAAGGAACACTGATGC
>JAAYKX010000306.1 GCA_012522155.1 Bacteroidales bacterium | reverse complement strand
GTCTGTATCGACAACAACAGAACGGACTGAATCCGTGCCGTAATCAATACCTATAACGTACTTTTTCATCATAAAGGACCCTCTTCCTCTTGTCCCTCACCCTTTTGTCCGTAGTAAGCATTTTTGCCGTGCTTCCTTTCATAGTGCTTTTTAAGGAGATAATCATCAACAGGCCTGATATTCCCGAGAAGCACCGTATAAAACGCCATCCTGGCAATCTCTTCCAGGGCAATTGCATTATATACAGCTTCTTCCGCATCCGGTCCCCAGCTGAAGGGACCGTGACAATTAACAAGAACTGAAGGTACGGCCAGGGGATCTAGGTCTGAAAAGCGTTCTGCAATCACCTTTCCCGTATTGATCTCGTAATCATTTTCCGTTTCCTCCTCCGTGAGCCTGCGTGTACATGGAACCTCGCCGTAGAAATGATCTGCATGGGTGGTTCCGAATGCGGGAATACCCCTGCCGGCATGAGCCCATGATGTGGCATATGTTGAATGTGTATGGACTATCCCGTTTATAAAATCCCATTTTTTATAAAGATAAAGATGCGTCAGCGCATCAGTGGAAGGTTTATATTCACCTTCAATAATGTTACCGTCCGGATCCAGCACAACCATATCACCGGCCTTCATCCTGTTATAATCCACACCTGAAGGCTTGATCACTATCATTCCTGTTTCCCTGTCGCGCGCACTGGCATTTCCCCAGGTATGAATAACCAGACCGCTCCTTACGAGTTCTGTATTGGCCCTGTAAACCCTTGTCTTCAGATTTTCAAGCATATCCTCCTATCTTATTCCGTTTGAGAAATGATAATAAACCTCATTCCATCTCAGCTCATTTTTCAGACTGCGCAGCTCACATTTTTCATCTATCCTGATGAATTCAATATCCTGCATCCCGGCAAAATCCTCCAGGTATTCCGCATCAACGGCAGTACTGAAGGCGGTATGATGAGCTCCTCCGGCGAGTATCCATGCTGCAGCTCCAGTCCTGAGACAGGGCTCAGGCTCCCACAGAACACTGGCAACAGGCAGCAGGGGCATGTCGGGACATTTCACCACCCTTACATCATTCACAATCATCCTGAACCTGTTTCCGAGGTCAATCACCGTAGCATTTATCCCCTTCCCCGGTGCAGTTTTAAAAACCAGCCTGGCAGGATCCTCCTTTCCTCCTATGGACAGCTGGTGGACCTCCACTTGCGGTTTATCCTCTGCGATTGTCGGACAAACTTCCAGCATATGTGCTCCCAGGACCCTCATTCCCGCGGGATCAAAATGATAGGTATAGTCTTCCATAAAGGAAGTTCCGCCTTTCATACCATCAGCCATTATTTTCACCGAACGCACCAGGGCTGCCGTTTTCCAGTCACCTTCCGCACCAAATCCGTAACCCCTGGCCATAAGGCGCTGAACAGCAATGCCGGGCAATTGCTTTAGTCCGTGAAGATCTTCAAAGGTGGTTGTAAAAGCCCTGAAACCTCCATCCAGAAGGAATGACTCCATCCCGGCCTCGATCCTTGCTGCTTCCCTCAGCGATTCAGAGGATGCAACTTCCCTTGTCATCCTGTATTCTGAAGAATATTCTTCCAGCAGGCGCCGGATGTCTTCCTCCGGAACTTCATTTACAGATTTTACAAGATCACCCATACCGTATCCATATACCGAATATCCCATTTTTATCTGGGCACTTACTTTGTTCCCCTCTGTGACTGCAACATCGCGCATATTGTCACCGAAACGTGCAATTTTCATATTCAGGGCATCATCATATGCAGCCGCAGCCCTGATCCAGACAGCTATTCTTTTTACAGCCTCATTATCCCGGTAATGACCCACAACAACCTTTCTTCCCAGCCGCATCCTGGCAGCAATGAAACCAAATTCACGGTCACCGTGTGCCGACTGGTTAAGATTCATAAAATCCATATCAATGGAATTCCAGGGTATGTCCCTGTTCAGTTGTGTATGAAAATGCAGAAAAGGCTTATCAAGGATCCTGAGCCCGTTTATCCACATTTTTGCCGGGGAGAAGGTATGCATCCACACTATAAGACCGATACAGATCCCGGTACTGTTCGCTTCCAGACATGTCTCCCGGATCGATTCCGGAGTGGTAAGCACCGGCCGGAAGACTATCTTCTGTGAAACCATCATTGAACTGTTCAGCGATCCGACTATTTCGGCAGAATCAGCCTCCACCTGCCTGAGTACATCCGGACCATATAAATGCTGGCTGCCCGTGATAAACCAGATTTCCTTTTTCCTTAGTTCATTCATCTGTCAGTAATTTAATTTTAATGGTCAGCTAACTTGTTCCGGTTTAACGGAGAGTCTGTGCCGGTTTTCCGGGGAGCCTGTGCCGATTTACCGGAAACCAGACCCGGCTGCCCGGCAGTCGGCCCGGATTTACCGGAAACC
>JAAYKX010000305.1 GCA_012522155.1 Bacteroidales bacterium | reverse complement strand
GATGCACACCGCAATGCTGCTTTCTGCCTTTATAATGCCTATGAAACACCCAAACTGGAAATATCAAACCTTAAAGTCAACAAAATTGAAGGCGGCCTGAGGGAAATTACAGCTTCAATAACCAACACGCGAATGATACCGACACATTCGGCATCAAACCTCAAATTTAAAATAGACCCCCCGGTTTATGTCTCGCTCGACGGAGGAACGGTTATTGCAGGTATGACAGTGGAAAATGCCGACCTGAATATTACAAGCGAACAGAAAAGGAATCCCCAGAGGATAGAAATACCCAATATTGCAGGATACCAGAAAGTTGATGTAAAATGGATAGTAAAAGGAGGTAATAAATATACCGTCAGTGTCGAAAGTGTCAAGGGAGGAAGAACTTCAGCACAGACAAAATAACCGGCTGAAAGGGCTGGTCACGGTCAGACCGTAATATGCCGGGTCGCACCGCAATGTCCTGATCTAGTTTACCTGGAAGAAGATCTTGAAGTAACCGGTCGTTTTCGATGAATTTATAATGAAGGTCCAGGCCCCGGTCTTATCCTGATTTTCAGTCCGGGAAATATTGAGAGATTTTCTCCAGTTAAGATTTCCATGCTGATCAATGACGATCTCCGAAAAAGTCATGCCATCAGGCATAATGATCTTTATCCCTATCTCACCCTCCTTGCAGTCACCGCTGACTGACATGACAACAGACTTTGCAGAGGGTTCGACATCGAAAATATATTCACGGGAATAGGAAGATGCCTTAATTGATTTGGAAATATCCCAGGTGCTTTTTTCTGAATTCCCGTTTGGATACCATCTGTATATATCACCGGGAACGGGCCACATAAACGGATCAACAAAAGGCCTTCCTTCCCCCTTTTCCTTTAAGTCCTTCATGGCTTTCTCAAATTCTTCCCTGGCCCGCTTCTGAGCTTCAAAATCAGGTTTCTGCCGCTCAATCATTATCCTTTTCTGCTCCCTTATGGCTTCCTGCAGTTCCTTTTCCTTCTCTTCCCTGGTCTTTTCCTGGGCATCCAGCTGCTGAAACTGACAAAAGAATGCAAAGAAAATTATTCCCGCTATTATACCGTATTTTTTCATGACCCTTTCTTTTGATTGCTGTCTTTTAATTATGTCAGTTCAAAGATAATGCCGTTTACGGGCCCTGTTTGTTAATACGGAGTTAATGAAGGGTTAATGTCCGGTCCGGGAAATCATGATCTTAAGAAAATTCAATACTTTTGATAAACAAACTGCAGGCGATGAAAAAAAAGAATACCATACTCCTTCTGGGCATATCAGCGGTAGCAATCCTTGTTATTGCCCAGATAATCATCATACGGGGAATCCTCAGACAGAATTATGAAATGCTTTATCTGCGCTACAGGCTGCTTTCCCAGGAGGCTGTTACATCTCTGAGACGCCAGTACAGGGTGGATGTATATGACACCGTACGTTTCATCCTTGATGATTATTCAGAAAAAGTTGCTGCTGAGCTGCCCCTGATAAAGGATGAAGAGGAGCTGAACAGAAAGAAGGGCGAAATACTGGATTATTTCACCATGACACTCAACCAGGAGGAATACCTTTCCGACTACCTTTCAGCATATTTTGAAAGAATGGGCGTGGAAAAGGATTTTATCTCCCGTATAGAGATCAGGAATCTTGAAATAATCAGTACGGATACATTTCCGGTCATCAGAACTTTCAGCTTCTTCGAAAAACAGCCCTCTGAACAGGGGGGACAGGACCCGGGAATGATTCAGGGAAGCAGATCTGCGGAAGAAGGAGGGACAGCTGCTGCCCGGCCGGGAATATCTTCTGCCGGAAGCTCCAGGCTGCTCGTTGAACGCCGCGGACTTGAAGATAACTATTATTCACTCTTTTTTGAATTTTTTATAGACTTCTCAGATAAGCATAAAATGGTGCTTCAGGCTTCATCAGCCTCACTGGCCATGAGCATGGTCAGCCTCATAATAGTTGTTGCCATATTCATGTTTACCTACAAAAACCTGATGGAAGAAAAAAGACTGTCAGGCCTCAAGACAGACTTTATAAACAACATGACACATGAACTGAAGACACCCCTGGCTACTATCACCGTTGCCGGGAAAACGCTGGAAATGGAAAAGATAAGACAGGATGATACAAAGGTGATGGAAACGGCAAAACTGATAGGGAAACAAAGCATACACCTGAACCAGCTGATAAACATGATACTCGAGATATCAGTGTGGGAAAGAACCGAATTCCAGCTGGACAGGAAAAGGGTCCTCATTGAACAGGTAATGAACGATATCATTGACAGCTTCAGGATAGGGCCCGGAAATACGGCAACACTGAAGCGGAAATACAATTTTAAAGGAGTGGAAGCCGATATTGATCTTGTCTATTTTATCACAATGATAAACAACCTCCTGTCTAATGCTGTCAAATATTCGGTAAAAGATCCGGTCATAAATATTGATGGTTACACGGCGGACAGGAAAATATTTATCAGAATAGCCGACAAGGGCATAGGAATTAGCAAATCGGATCAGAAACATATTTTTGAAAAATTTTACCGGACATCATCCGGAAATATTCATAAATTTAAAGGACTCGGACTCGGACTCTATTATGTGAAAAAAATTGCAGCCGCGCACGGGG
>JAAYKX010000304.1 GCA_012522155.1 Bacteroidales bacterium | reverse complement strand
TTTCTATCGAGGAGTGGGCCTGTTCGGAGCAATACACCCTCAGCACCGGTGTGCCGGGAAATCCCAGCTCATTAATTTGGAAACCGGTTGACTTTTCCCTGGCGGTAATAATTGCCGCAAGGCTTGCACCTGATGCACTGTCCTGGATCACTCCCTCGAAATTATCCGGCAGACCAATAAGATCACGTAGCCAGATCATCATTTTTTCCTCCAGTTCAGCTGCAGCCGGTGAAGTATCCCATATCATACACTGCGCTCCGAGGGTTGCAGTGATCATCTCTGCAAGAACCGACGGGGGACTGCTGTTGGCAGGGAAATATGCAAAAAAGTTGGGGCTCTGCCAGTGAGTCATTCCCGGCATTATTATCTCCTCAAAATCTTTCTGTATTTTTTCAAAGGCTTCTGCTTCCGGCGGAGGCCCGTCCGGCAGCCTGCTGAATATCTCCCCGGGTTTTACCTGCGATTTCACAGCTAACTTTTCCTTGTTTTCAAGATAGTCAGCTATCCATTCAACCAGCTCGTGTGCATGCTTGCGAAACTCCCCGGGCTTCATGTCCTGTGTTTTAATTTACCGACTCGGCAAGGACTATTATCCTGTTCATCTTTACCTCTATCACCCCGCCATTGATCTCAAAAACAGTTTCCTGCCCTTCCGTGTCAACAATAATGACAGGACCGTTTTCAAGGGTTGAGATAATAGGGGCATGGTCCTTAAGAACCTGGAAGGATCCTTTCCTGCCGGGTACCCTTATTGATTTGATGTCACCTTCAAACACCCTGTGGTCAGGAGTGATTATTTCTACTTTCATCCTGTATCAGTTATTTGGATTGAGCAAGGATCTTTTCTCCTTTTTCTATTGCGTCCTCAATTGTTCCGACAAGCATAAATGCCGGTTCAGGATACTGGTCTACCTGCCCGTCCATGATCATATTAAAGCCCTTTATTGTGTCCTCTATGGATACGAATGCTCCCGGTATTCCCGTGAACTGCTCCGCCACATGGAAGGGCTGTGAAAGGAATCTCTGTACTCTTCTTGCCCTGTGAACAACAAGCTTGTCTTCATCGGAGAGCTCATCCATTCCGAGAATTGCAATAATATCCTGCAATTCATTATATCTCTGAAGAAGTTCCTTCACTCTCTGTGCACATTCATAATGGGCATCCCCGACAACTTCCGGTGTTAATATACGTGAAGTTGAATCCAGCGGGTCAACAGCGGGGTAGATACCCAGTTCGGATATTTTCCTGCTGAGCACCGTGGTGGCATCAAGGTGTGCAAAAGTAGTTGCCGGAGCAGGGTCTGTAAGGTCATCAGCCGGCACATAGACAGCCTGGACAGAAGTGATGGAGCCATGCTTCGTCGAAGTGATCCTTTCCTGCATTATACCCATCTCAGTTGCCAGGGTGGGCTGATATCCGACTGCTGACGGCATCCGGCCGAGAAGTGCCGATACTTCCGATCCTGCCTGGGTAAAACGGAACACGTTGTCCATGAAAAACAGAATATCCCTGCCACCGCTGCTCTTATCATCCCCGTCCCTGAAATGTTCAGCAACAGACAATCCGGAGAGGGCCACCCTTGCCCTGGCTCCCGGAGGTTCATTCATCTGCCCGAACACAAGGGCAAGCTTTGCCTCCTTGAGCGATTCGGGATCAATAAGCGAAAGATCCCAGCCACCTGCCTCCATATTTTCAAGAAATTTCTCCCCGTAGGAAACAACACCTGCCTCTATCATTTCGCGAAGCAGATCATTTCCTTCCCTTGTCCTTTCTCCCACACCGGCGAAAACCGAAAGTCCGGAATAAGCTTTTGCAATATTATTGATCAGTTCAAGTATCACGACCGTTTTTCCTACGCCCGCACCTCCAAAAAGACCGATCTTCCCGCCCTTGGAATAGGGTTCAATAAGATCAATAACTTTTATTCCGGTGAAAAGTACCTCGTTCTCCGTTGAAAGATCATCGTATTTGGGCGGCTTGCGGTGAATAGGATAGCCTCCCGTCTTGTCAAGAGGACCTATTCCGTCAATAGGATCGCCCGTAACATTCATAAGGCGCCCCTTTATCTGGTCTCCGATAGGCATGACGATCGGTGCTCCGGTGGCAATAACTTCCATGCCCCTGCGCAGGCCATCAGTCGAATCCATGGCAATGGCCCTGACTGTATTCTCTCCGATATGCTGCTGGCATTCCACTACCAGAGTAGTTCCGTCATCCCTTTTTATCTCGAGTGCATCATAAATATCTGGCATCTCAATGCCCTGTTTATCAAATGTTACATCAATCACTGCTCCAATGATCTGACTGATTTTCCCGGTGTTTGTTGACATTTTATAAATACGGTTTTTAATTATTTTTCGGAAGCTACAAATTTAATAATTTTTGCAGATGAACACTTTATAAGCCCGGCTGTTCTGCTTCAGCCGGAAAGTACTGATATTACCGGATCCCCGCCTCAGCATTCCCTTTCTATGAGGGACGTTGCCAGGTTCACCATCTCCTGTTTTCTTTTTTCTTCAACAGGAAGTTTTCTCAGCAGCGCAAACGCTTTGCTGATATATTCACGGGCCAGGGATTCCGTCGTATTCCTGATATCCAGTTCATCATATACCTCAATGACTTTCCTGACCTTTACTTCAGGATCAGCTTCAGGCTCCGTGAAGAGTTCCTGGAGAATCTTTTTCTGTGATACAGAAGCTTTTTCCATTGCCTTAACCAGTGGCAGCGTCTTTTTGTTTGCAACAATATCACCTCCCGGTTTTTTTCCGAACACTTTCGAGTCGCCCCAGACATCAAGGATATCATCCTGTATCTGGAATGCAAGACCGAGATTATTTCCGAATTCGGAAAGGAGGTCTGCATTTTTATCGTCAGCACCACCTATTATTGCACCGATTTTTACAGATGCGGCAATCAGAACGGCCGTTTTCAGCTCTATCATCTTCAGATATTCATCCTGGCTGACGATTACTGCCTTTTCATAATCCATATCAAGCTGTTGTCCTGCACACACATCCCTTGCGGCCCTGTTAAAAATCCTAAGCACCCTGACCAGGTTCTGTTCCGGGATCTGAAGGAAGCAATCGCCGGCAAGAAAGACCATTACATCACCCGACAATATAGCCTGATTTACATTCCATTTTTGGTGAATTGTCGCAAGTCCCCTTCTTAATGAAGCCTGATCCATGATATCATCATGGACGAGGGTGAAGTTATGGAATATCTCTATTCCGGCAGCAGGCATTACCGCATCATTAATCCTGTCGGAAAAAATATTACAGGCCATCAGCAGCATAACGGGACGCAGTCTTTTACCCCCCAGTGACATAATATATTTTACCGGATCGATCAGCCTTGGTGCTTCCGTATCGTATGACAGATTCATCAGGGCCTTATCGACCAGTTCCTTAAGTTGAGATTGATTATACATTCCCTTTTAAAAGATGAAAACTAACCTTTAAGTGCTTCCGCACCGCTGACGACCTCAAGTATCTGATTGGTAATCGATGCCTGCCTTGCCTTGTTATACTCAAGAGTAAGGTCGCGTATCAGTTCGGAGGCATTATCGGTTGCCATATGCATTGCTGTCATCCGGGCCCCGTGTTCAGCTACAAAGGAATCCAGTACAGCCTTGTAAAATTGTATTTTAAGTGATTTGGGAATCAGCTCTTCAATAATATCTTCCCTGGTGGGCTCATAAATATAATCAGCCGGCATTGCCGCTTCGGATTCATCAGGATGACAGGTTTCCACAGGAAGAAAGACTTCATCAGTAAGATTTTGAACAGCAGCATTCTTGAACTGGTTGTAAATAAGCTCAACCCTGTCATATTCCCCTGCAACGAAACTTTTCATAATGCCTTCAGCAACAATGACGGCATTGTTGAAACTGAGATCATTGAGCAGATCACTGCTGTCGGGAAGCATTTTAATGTTTTGTTTTCTGAAAAAATCATAACCCTTTTTCCCGACAGGGAGAATCGTTACGTTCCCGTTGCGGTGCTGATCAGGATATTTTTCATAAATCAGCCTTCTTGCCTCCCTTATCACATTTGAGTTAAAGGCACCGCACAATCCTTTGTTTGAAGTTATTACCACCAGGAGTATCTTTTCCGGAACAGAGATCCTGCCATAAATATTTTCTGCCTGTTTTTCAGCGAGGCTCTGTGACAGGTTAACAAGAATCTCATGCAGTTTATTCGCATACGGACGAAGTTTCAAAATCTTGTCCTGCGCCCTTCTCAACTTGGCAGCAGACACCATCTTCATGGCAGAGGTTATCTGCCTTGTCGATCTTACCGAAGCTATCCTGACCCTTATTTCCTTTAAGTTCCCCATCCTGAAATTTTATTTTGGCCTCATTCCCTTTTTACCTGGACTTATATTTCATTGCTATTTCTGCCGCGACCTTTTCAAGCACTTCTGTTATATTATCGTCAATGACTCCCCGGGCAAGACTTTCAAGAACATCACTGTGCCTGAGCTCAAGCATTTCCAGGTATTCATTTTCAAAATCATTCACTTTTGAAACCGGTACATCCCTGAGCAGAGCCATGGTTCCGCAGTAAATTATTGCAATCTGCTTTTCCACGGGCATGGGCCTGTACTGTCCCTGTTTCAGTATTTCAACATTCTTTGATCCCTTGTTCAAAACTGCCATGGTGGCTGCATCCAGGTCGGAACCGAATTTTGAGAATGCTTCGAGTTCCCTGTACTGGGCCTGATCCACTTTCAATGTTCCGGCAACCTTCTTCATGGCCTGGATCTGGGCATTTCCCCCCACCCTGGAAACGGAGATCCCCACATTAATAGCAGGTCTTACTCCTGCGTTGAACAGACTGGACTCAAGAAATATCTGTCCGTCGGTGATTGATATCACATTTGTGGGAATATATGCGGAAACGTCACCGGCCTGGGTTTCAATAATGGGAAGAGCCGTCAGGGAGCCTCCCCCTTTAACCATATCCCGTATTGATTCGGGAAGGTCGTTCATCTGCCGGGCAACCTCATCCGATTCAATAATTTTTGCCGCCCTTTCAAGCAGCCGTGAATGAAGGTAAAAAACATCACCCGGATATGCTTCGCGCCCGGGGGGCCTGCGGAGAAGAAGGGAAACCTCCCTGTATGAGACAGCCTGTTTCGACAGGTCATCATATATTACAAGTGCATCCCTGCCGGTGTCACGGAAGAATTCGCCTATGGCAGCACCGGCAAAAGGTGCATAAAACTGTGATGCAGCGGGATCTGAAGCAGTTGCAAGGACAATCACGGTATATTCAAGAGCACCGTGCTCTTCAAGCGTTTTGGCAATATTTGCAACAGTTGACCCTTTCTGGCCCACGGCAACATAGATACAGTAAACCGGTTCACCTTTCTCAAAATTGCTTCGCTGGTTTATGATGGTGTCAACGGCTATTGCAGTCTTCCCGGTCTGGCGGTCACCTATTATAAGTTCCCTCTGTCCTCTTCCTATGGGTATCATTGCATCAATGGGCTTCAGTCCTGTCTGCAGAGGCTGCTTGACAGGCTGACGGAAAATAACTCCCGGAGCTTTTCTCTCGAAAGGCATGTTGTACAGCTTTCCTTCAACAGGGCCTTTTCCATCAAGCGGCTGACCGGTGGGGGTAATGACCCTTCCGAGCAATCCTTCCCCAACTCCTATTGATGCTATACGACCCGTGCGTTTTACAATATCCCCTTCATTTATTTCTTCCGTCGGACCAAGAAGGACAGCACCAATATTATCTTCTTCAAGATTGAGCACGATGGCTTCGATGCCGTTTTCAAACTCTATCAGTTCATTTGACTGTGCATTTGAAAGACCGTAAATACGGGCAATCCCGTCACCAACAGTAAGCACCGTCCCTACTTCCTCCAGGTCTGATCCGGTTTGAACTCCTTCAAGTTGCTGTCGCAGAATGCTTGATACTTCCGCGGGTTTGATACTTGCCATATTTCTTCTATTAATTACTTGTTTATTCTTAATTTATCCTCCCGGCCCGGTCTGCCGGAACATATTGTATCCGGCATTAAACACCTGCCATAAAGCCGTGAAGCTAAAATGATTTACTTTTCAGTTCTTTTTCAATTTTCCTTAACTTGTTCCTTACACTTGCATCAATATAATTATCTTCTGCCTTCAGTATAAATCCGCCAATAATATCCTTGTCAACAATCTCCTTCAGTTCCACCTTTGTTTTAAAGGTATCAGCTATAAGGTCCGTTATCTGTTTCCTTGTCTCGTCATCAAGCTTAACCGCCGTGGTCAGAACAGATGCTGTGATACCCCTGTATTCCTTTGTCGATCGTACAAATTCCCTGGCAATGGCGGGAAGATATGATTCCCGTCCGTTTTTTACAACAAGCCTGATCAGGGAAGCAGTGATCTCATCGATTCTGTCCCCCATTGTCTCCTGCAGTATTTCGCTTTTCTTTGATGGCCGGATGATCGGACTTTCCAGTAATTCCCTGAATTCGGGTACCCTGCATACCTCTGAAATAAGTGCCATATCGGCGTAAACCCTGTCGAGTATCTGCCTGTCAAGTGCTGACAGAAAAAGAGCACGCGCGTATCTGACAGATATTTTACCGTCGTTCATTAATTCTTATTGATTTTTATGTCGTCAAGGTATTTTTTAATAAGCTTCTCCTGTTCTCCGCTCTTGCACAGCTGCTCACCAAGAAGTTTGGATGCAATATCAACCGAAAGTGTTGCCAGCTGATCATGAATCTCGGAAAGGACTTTGTTCCTTTCCCTTTCAATACCCACTTTTGCACTTTCAACAATTTTTGAAGCTTCCTGGGTGGCTTTAACTTTCGCTTCGGCAATCAGCTTATCCCTTACATCCCTGGCTTCTTTCAGAATATCCTCTCTTTCCTCCCTTGCCTTTTGCAGGATAAGCTCATTATCGCTCTGAAGCTGTACCATTTCCCTGCGAGCGTTTTCTGCTGCCTCAAGAGATCCCTTTATCAGGTCATCCCGCTGTTTCAGCGCACTGAGAACAGGCTTCCATGCAAATTTTGAAAGTATGTAAAAAAAGATGCCGAAGATGAGCACGGCCCAGAAAATTGTTCCTATTGCAGGACTGGTAAGACTATTGCTTGCTAATATCATGATTAATCGGTTAAATTTCTGAAATGAAGAAATCCTGCAACCAACCGTTGCAGGATTTCATTTTTCTTAAGCAATAAGAGCGACAACAACTGCAAATAATGCAACGCCTTCAATAAGTGCTGCTGCAATAATCATTGCTGTCTGTACCTTGTTTGCAGCTTCCGGCTGACGGGCTATCGCCTCCATAGCGGATTTTCCAATCCATCCGATTCCTATGCTGGCTCCGATAACTGCCATGCCTGCTCCTATCGCCGCTAGTGTTCCTGTCATAATGATTTTAATTAATTAAACATATATAAGTACTAATGATGCTCCTCCACTACTGCCAGGCTGATAAACAGCGAAGACAAAAGTGTAAAAACATATGCCTGAAGGAAAGCCACAAGTAACTCGAGGCAATCCATAAAAATCACGAATAAAATTGTTACCGGGGCAACAAAAAGAGATTTAAAAATAAATATCAGTGCAAGAAGACTCATTACAATTATGTGTCCTGCAGTAATATTCGCAAAAAGACGGACCATAAGTGCAAAAGGCTTTGCTATAAGACCAATCAGCTCCACGGGTATCATAAGTGGCAGCATCCACACCGGCAGTCCGGGTGCGGCAAAAATATGCCTCCAGTAAGATTTGCTGCCGTTTATCTGAATGATCACAAATGAGAAAAAGGCAAGTGTGAATGTCACTGCAATATTCCCGGTTACATTTGCCCCGAAAGGCGGAGGAAAGGGAATAAGACCCATTATGTTGTTTATCAGAATAAAAAAGAAGACCGACAGGAGGTAGGGCATAAACCTGGCGTATTTTTCGTGGCCGAGATTGGGAATTGCTATATCATCCCGGACAAAACATATAACAGGCTCGAGAAGACTTTGTATGCCCTTCGGATGACTGATTCCTGTTTTCCTGTATGAACGGGAGAGTGCCAGAAAGAGCCACAGGCCAATGATTGCTGCGGCAAGCATACCGACAACCGTTTTGGTCATGGAAAAATCCAGCAGCAGGCTTTCCCTGTCTGCTTCTCCGTTTTCACTGAGTGCTACAATTTTTCCCTTGAACTCCCCTTCCTGCATAAGTCTGAAAGCCCTGTACTCATTACCGTGGGCAAGTCTCCGCGAAGAGAAAAGATGCAGACCGCTCTTACCGCTGTATAAAATTACCGGCAGATACAGGGTGATGTGTTTCTCATTTTCACCTTCTCCCAGAGTCATAATATGCCATTCATGCGAATCACTGATATGATCTAAAATGAATTCACTGGCATTGAATTTTGTTTCGGTTTCAGCTTTATTATTTTCCTCTTGTTGCCCGGAATCAGAAAATCCTGATCCGGAAACAGGAAATGCAAAATGCAGCAAAAAGAGAAATACAAGTGTTAGAATACGCGTTTTCAACTTGATAGTCTGTTATAAAAGTTTGTCTTTCAGTATTTTCAATATACTCAATACCGAAAACAGAGTGAAGGCCAAATATAGTACAAAAAAGATTATTACTAATGACACACTGGTTTTTTTCAGGACAAAAAACCAGACAAGGGCAATGATAAGATCCGCTATAAACTTGACGCCCAAGCCAACAAGCAGATGTAAAACCTGGGCATCAGAATCCTTTTTCCGGCCTTTGTAAATAATTGTTATGGAAACAAGGGCAAGGACTGCAAAGGTGAGTGACAAAAGGGTCAGCTCACAGTGATTAAATCCCGGTCCGGATGTCATGATAAGGATCCATCCTGTTAAAAGAATGATAGCTGTCAGGATGACAAGGTGGATAATATTTTTACAAAGCAGTTTCACGTGAAGGCTTACTTCAGAAAATCTTTGACTGCAGTATAAATTGCTGCAAAAACACCGAGTAATGAAAGGATTATTGTAAATACCGGCTTTTCAAATCCGGCCAGCTGGTCAATTTTAATTCCGCCCCAGGTAGTGGCAAAAATTATTATTCCCATCTGGAAGGCCATACCAGTATATTTAGCATAGCTGCTCAGCCATTTACCTTGAGGTTTTTTCTGATTCTTTTCCTTTTCCTGCTCCTGCTCCGGTTTCATTGTCACTCATTTTACAGTTCCCCGAAAATATTGCGCCAGGCTCGATAGATAATTTTGAAGTAACTATATCTCCGAAAATCTTTGAAGAAACTTTTAAAATAAGCAGCTGGTGTACAGTGATTTTGCCTTCAACGACACCTGAAACCTCAGAATTTTTGCAGACGACCTCCCCGTTTACCTTTCCTGTCGGCCCGATAACAACTTTCCCCTTGGTATTGAGATTCCCGTTAAGGGTGCCGTCAATCCGCAGATCCCCGCCTGATTTTATATCCCCGGATATATCGGTACCACTGCTGATCAGATTGATTGCTGCTATTTCAGCCTCATTGAATTTTGCCATTTTTATCAGAGTTTTAAGATATAAACTTAATAACTCGCAAATATATAAACTATTGCATAATTTACATACTATATAACTATATTACATGATGCTTATTGCGGATCGTAGGCCCATTTTAAATACATGGAGCCCCAGGTGAATCCCCCGCCGAAAGCTGCAAGAATAAGAACATCTCCCTTTTTCAGCTTTTTTTCATATTCCCAGAGGCAGAGAGGGATGGTTGCTGCAGTGGTATTTCCGTAATTTTCAATATTTATCATAACCTTTTCAGGGGGCAGACCCATTCTCCGGCCCGTGGCATCAATGATCCTGAGATTAGCCTGA
>JAAYKX010000036.1 GCA_012522155.1 Bacteroidales bacterium | reverse complement strand
TGTGATACCGGTCATAACAGGGAAGGTCTTGAATATGTGATACGTCAGACAGAGAAGCTGGAAGCAGCCCGGAAGCATTTTGTCATAGGTTTTTCCGGCGACAAGGATCTTTCGCTTGTGCTTCCGCTCTTTCCCGTAAATGCTGATTATTATTTCACAAGGGCTTCCGTTCCCCGGGCACTGGACGAAAAACTGCTTCAGAGGGAGGCTTTGAAGTACGGACTCAGGGGTGAATGTTACTCAGGAGTGGATGATGCCCTGCAGTCGGCATTGAAGAACGCTTCTGCGGATGATCTCATATTTATCGGGGGCAGCACTTTTGTGGTGGCGGAAGTATTGTAAATATTAATTATTTTTATTGAAGTTATTTAATTACATTTTACCGCTTTATCCTTTTTGCCGGCGGACCTTAGCGGGACTGATCCGGACTGACCTGGACTAATCGGACTAATCGGACTGATCGGACTGACCGGACAATAAACTTTCAAAAACAACCGGATTATGAAAAAAATATTTGTCTCCTTTTTGTTTATACTGTCTGTATTTGGTCTTGGAGCTCAGACGGGACAGAAGATCGTAATTATCCACAGCAATGATCTGCATTCCCATCTTGCGGGATTTGCACCCGAACTTGATTATTCACCGCTTGTTCCGGGCAATGACAGGACAGTCGGCGGTTTTGCCAGGATAGCATCTGTAATAGGATCTGAAAAAGAAAAGAATGATGGAATCACCCTTGTCCTGGATGCGGGTGACTTTTTAATGGGAACACTATTTCAGGGCCTGGAGACAAAAACCGGTTTTCAGCTGCGCCTGATGAAAACCATGGGTTATGATGTCCTCTGTATTGGTAATCATGAATTTGACTATGGTCCTGCCAGACTTGCAGATATTATTAATTCAGCGGTCAGTTCGGGGGAAATTCCGGCCCTGCTTCTTGGTAACGCAGAGTTTGATCCGGCTGATTCCAGGGATGACGGACTCGAAAAACTCCTTTCAGAAAATATTTTACGAAGAACAATGATCATCAACAGGGGAGGGATCAGGTTCGGATTTTTTTCACTTCTGGGGAAAGTTGCAGCCGGTAATGCCGCCTATGCTCCGCCGGTGAGGTTTTCAAAACAGATTGCCTCAGCGCGCCAGATGGTTAAGGAACTTAAAGATGAAGGCTGTGATGTGATTATTTGCCTTTCACATTCGGGAGTGTCAAAGGATAAAAAAGGGAGATGGGCAGGGGAAGATGTTAAACTTGCAAAAAAGGTAAAGGGAATTGATGTCATAATAAGCGGTCATACCCATACAGCCCTGGAGCAGCCCGTGATGGTCAACGGTATACCCGTGGTACAAACAGGGGAGTATGGCATGAATGTCGGCAGCTTGTCACTTGAATACGACAGGGGAAAGGTAAAAGTAAGCTCTTATTCACTGATACCCGTCAATGACGATATTACCGGCGACAGACATGTTCATGATCTTATTGAGATACAAAAAGGCAGGATTAATGATGAGATACTGAAGCCGCTCGGACTGAGTTATGATAAGCCGGTGGTTGAGACGGACTTCCTGCTGGAATGTGATGAAGGGGGAGACATCAGAAACAGTAATCTCGGACCCCTGGTGGCAGATGCAATTCACAGCTATGTGAACAATCATGTCAGAACCGGTACGGATATAAGTATGGTGGCCGTTGGTGTCATTCGCAGCAGGATCGTTCCCGGCTACCAGTCTGCTCCCGATATTTTCAGGATAATGTCTATGGGCACAGGAAATGATGCTGTTCCCGGATATCCGCTTTCAAGGGTTTATCTTACAGGAAGGGAGCTTAAAAATGTTCTTGAGATACTTCAGATTGCCCACAAGTCTGCTCCGGCCAATTATTGTTATTATTCCGGATTGCGGGTAAGCTATGATCCCGGCAAAATGATCTTCAGAAAAATAAAAAAAATTGAACTGATTCAGGAAGACGGAAATATAAAACAGGTGGATTTCTCGGGAAAAAACCGGGAACTATATTCGGTAACTGCCAATTCCTATATGCTGGAACTAGTAGGAATAATAAAAAAAATGAGCTTTGGTCTGGTGAATGTGGTTCCGAAAGACATGAACGGGAATCCTCTCAGCGATATGAAAAAGGCTGTTCTTGACTTTGATGAAAACGCGCCCGGGATACAGGAAGGCAAGGAATGGCTGGCACTCATTGAATATCTGTCATCGATGGAGGATGCAAATTCCAACAATATTCCTGATATAGACAGTAAATACAGGAAAGCCATCCAGACTTTTGTGCCGGTCAGGTGAGTTTCTTCCGCCTTACCATCTGCTGAACGGATTATTGACTTTCAGGCGTTTTTTGTTGTTTGTCACGGTATAGCCGATCTGGAAAAGGGCTTCAGTGATTTTCTCCATTTTATCGAAATTTATTTTTTCAATCACATCTCCCGGAGTATGATAATCCGTATGGAGGCCTGTTGTAAAAAAGAGTACAGGGATATCCTTCCTTACAAAATTATAGTGGTCACTGCGTGCGAAAAGCTGCAGGGGATGTGTTCTTCCGCTGAGAGAGTAATTGAAATCCAGGGGGATCCGTTCATCCACATCCCTGGCTATTGCAGACAGCTCCCTGCTCTGGTTGCCTGTTATTACAAACACTTCGTTCAGTCCCGTCATGGGATTGTCTGAAGTTGTGTCAGCTATGCCTTTAACCCTGCCTATCATATCCACGTTGATATCTGCAACAGTGTTCTCAAGCGGTACAAGCGGATTGTCGACATAGTATTCAGATCCGAGCAATCCGATCTCTTCTCCCGAAAACCACAGGAACAATATTGATCTCAGGGGTTTTGTGCCGGGTTTCCGGAATGCAGCGGCTATTGAAAGCAGAGCAGCACAACCCGTTGCATTGTCGTCTGCCCCTGTATTGATCCAGTCACCGTATCCTCCTATATGGTCGGCATGGCAGGAATATACGAGAAATTCGTTTTTCAGTACCGGGTCACTTCCCTCAATAACGGCTGCTACATTGTTAAGGGTTAATTCCTCTGTGGTGGTAACGATATTAATTGTGATATTTTTGCCGGGTATTGCGAATGAATATGGTTTTAAATCAGAATCGATCTTTTCCTGAATAGCCTCAAGGTTTTTTCCGCTGCCCTCAAGTAACCGGTCGGCAACGCTGCGGTCTGCAAAAAAGATTTTCATAGTCCCGGGAAAGGCGAATACAGGAGAGCTCTTGCCCTTTAGACTGATGGATGAATTTAAATAATCGGCGATTCCGGGTTCCTGTTCCTCAAGATTGTCAAAACCGGATTTGGGATCGCAAATAAACAGGATGGCTTTTGCCCTGAGCCGGAAAAGATCGCTTAATTTGGCAGTGTAACTCCTGAAATCAGACCAGTTGTCACCTTCAAACATGTAGGTGCTGCCATCAGCGCTTGTAGGCGCTCCTGCCATTACGAGCAATATTTTATCTTCCGTTGTGATGCCTTCAAAATCATTGTAACCGTGTTCTTCCCTGACAAGTCCGTAGCCGGCAAAAACGACTTCTCCCTCAATGGAGATATCAGTAGGGGCAGAAGGGAAAACCTGGTACAGATTCTTCTTTATTCTTACTGTATCACCATTTTGCGAACTTATTCGTATTTCAGTTTTTTCCCTGTCCATCCCTTTGCGTATTACCGGATAAGGCTGTAAATAACTTGTTCCTCCGGCAGGCTTAAGCTTAAGCAGCCTGGCATTGGAAACAATATATTCCTGTGCAATATCAAGTCCGGGAGATCCGTTTTTCCTTCCGGTCAGAAGCGGGGAGGCAAGAAATGAAACATGGGCTTCCAGATCGGCAGCACTTATGAGACCGGGAGCCGGATATTTTTCCTGGGAGCAAATGCCGGAGGGCATTGAAAATGCTGCGGTTATTATGAGAACAACGGAAAAAAATTGTTTCATGACCTGAGTTTTTAATTATTCATGACAGGACAAATGTAAAGAAAGTTTCAGATTCCTTTACAAAGTCAGGTTCAAGCCTGTTGTCAGACCCTGTAATATATCAGCTCTAAGTATATAATTACCGGTATCCTGATGTTATGAAAAACTGAGCAGCAGAAATTTTCATATTAATTATCAGGAAAGTGTTAAATTTACGGCATTGTTGAAAGTGCGGGTTTGATTTTCCTGTAGGAGAACAAGTAATAATGAATTTCAAGAAACAAAAACCGGCCATTCCATGGCCTCTTATTATTCTTTTTCTGGTATTGTCGGCGGGTGAACTGGTTGTAGGACTTCTCTATTACAGGTATCACAGAACACATATGCTGAATGACACCAAGCAGGAATTGTCGGCAATCGCCAATTTGATGGTCAGAACACTGAGTCAGTGGCGGAATGAGCGGATCAATGACGGTAATTACCTGAATGAAAGTGTTATGTTGTCGGAACAATTTTCCCGCTTCGGCAACAATCAGGAAAGCATGATATTGCGTGAAGAACTAAGGAAGAACCTCAGGGGACTGGTTGATAATTATGATTATTCTGCTGCCTTATTTGTTGATCATGACCTGAGGGTAAGACTGAACTATCCCGATGGAGATTCAATTCTGGGGGATTATCTCAGACAAAGTCTTCCGGCTTTTCTGAAAAGGGGAGAAGTGAGGTTGACAGATATTTACAGGTCGCCAGAAATGAATTATGATCATCTTGATCTTATTATTCCCCTCAGGAACGGATATGATTCGGACAACCGGATTTTTGGAGCCCTTGTACTGAGGATAGATCCCCGGGAGGAGCTTTTCCGCCTTATACGAACATGGCCGCTTCCCAGCCGTACTTCCGAAGCCTATCTTGTCAGGCAGGACGGTGACGAAGTAATTTATCTCAGTAACCTGAAATATTCCGACAGTACTGATCTGCTAAGAAAATCCATAACGGAGGAAAGACTTGCTGGAACAATGGCTCTTCAGGGTATTCAGGAAAGTGATGAAGCTGTCGATTACCGGGGGGTCAAAGTGATTGCTGCCATGAAGAAAATTCCTCAGCTGCCATGGTTTATGGTGGCCAAGGTTGACCACGAAGAGATACTGGGTAAACTGAACTTTGAGTTCCGGCAGATATTCATTACTACTTTTCTTTTCATCCTGATAACTGCTCTTTTGCTCGGATTGTTATGGTGGAACCAGCAGGTCAGGTTTTACCGGAGCAGATATGAGACTGAACTGGAGCACCTCGCCCTGGTAAGGCATTTTGATTATATCCTGAAATATGCAAATGATGTCATTATGCTGTTCAACAAGGACCTTAAGGTAATTGAAGCCAATGATCAGGCTCTTGAAAAATACCAGTATGAGAGAAATGAGCTTATTGGCAAAAAGTTTCCGGACCTCCTGCCCGACAGGAAGTCCGGCAGGTACAGGGATGTTATCAGCATACTGGACCGTGAGGGGCATCATACATTTGAAGAGATACACAAAAGAAGGGATGGTACCACCTTCCCCGTAGAAATCAGTGCAAGGAGGATAATGATGGAAGGACTGATATATTATCAGACCATTGGCAGGGATATTACCGAAAGGAAGCATTCTGAAGAGATATTAAGGGCAAGTGAGGAGAGATTCCGTAAGATTTTCGAAGAAAGTCCCATCGGGATGGCAATGACCGGTAAGGACCTGGTCATCATAAGAGCCAATTCGGCTTTCTGCAGTATGATGGGATATTCAGAGGAAGAACTTATGGGAATGACATTCAGTAGTTTCACCCATCCTGAATATAGCGAAAGGGATGAGTATGGACTTTTACGACTTATTGCCAATGAGATACCTATTTATCATTCAGAGAATGAATACATAAGAAAGGATGGAAGGATGATATGGGGTTCCACCACGGTAAGTGTTGTAAGAAACAGAAATGATGAAGTACAGTTTTTCCTGGGAATGGTTGAGGATGTAACCTCAAGAAAGATTGCCGAAGCTGAGCTTATTGCAGCAAAGGAGAAGGCAGAGGAAAGTGACCGGCTGAAAACAGCATTCCTGCACAATGTGTCCCACGAGATCCGCACACCAATGAATGCAATACTCGGGTTTTCATCCCTCCTGAGTGAGCCCGGAATCACAGATGCTGAAAAGAACCAGTATATTGATATAATTTTTCAGAGCGGAAATCAGCTGCTTTCCATTATCAATGATATTGTTGACCTGGCCGGGATAGAAAGCGGGCATATAAAAATTAAGATTGGCAGAGTGAATATTAATTCAGTTCTCAGGGAAATGTCGGAGCAGTATGCCTATAAAGTTAAATCACAGAACATAGGACTGAACCTGAAAACGCCACTCTCAGATGAAGATTCGGAAACAATGACTGACCGGACCAGGCTGATACAGATACTGTCAAACCTGCTGACGAACGCTTTTAAATTTACCAGTACAGGGGAAATAGAATTCGGATACAGACTGGAAAACGGATTTTTTGAATTTTTTGTCAGAGATACAGGAATCGGTATACCCGGTGAATACCATTCACTCATTTTTGAAAGATTTTATCAGGTTGACAGTACTGTTTCAAGGCAATATCCCGGTACCGGTCTTGGACTTTCAATCTGCAGGGCATATGTCGGTTTGCTTGGAGGCAATATCCGGGTAGAGTCAGAATCAGGGAAAGGTTCAACATTTTATTTTACTATCCCGCATAACAGGGAAGGTATTGAATAATCAGTATTGCTATACAGGTCCGGTTATGTAGACCTGACGATACATGCCTGATGATACAGGTCTGACGATACATGCCTGATGATGCAGGTCTGACGATACAGGTCCGGTGATACATGCCTGATGATGCAGGTCTGCAGAATGTTATGATTTCCGGCTCCGGCTCATTTCGTTTGTTTGTTCCGGAATTAAAAGGCGGAATTTATTTTCTGCACTGAGGATGTTAATAATGTAAAAGATGGTTTATTTCCAAAAAAACACAGAAAAATAAAAATTAAATGATTTTGAGATTTATCTTTGACACTTTATCTGTGATTTTAAGGATTCTGTAATAATTCGATTATGGTGAAGAAAAGAAGCATTGACGAGATCAATGAGAAGATCCGCAACGGCAGGGCAGTTGTTCTCACAGCTGAACAGGTTGCGGCAATGGGAAAGGAAATGACTCCTGCGGAAATATTCAGCAGGGTGGATGTGGTTACTACTGCCACATTCGGAGCTATGTGCTCGTCGGGAGTTTTTATCAATTTCGGACATACCACACCACCTATCCGGATGGAAAAAATATTACTCAACAATGTTCCGGCTTACGGGGGGATTGCCGCGGTAGATGCCTACCTTGGTGCTACGGAGACAGCTATGTCCGGTGATCAGTACGGCGGGGCTCATGTGATTGAAGAACTGATTTCGGGGAAGGATGTGATCCTGGAGGCAAGTGCAAAAGGAACTGATTGTTATCCCCGGACCGAAGTAAAGACCCTCATCAATAAGGATACAATAAATGAGATGATAATGTTCAATCCAAGGAATGCATACCAGAATTACAATGCGGCGGTGAACAGTACTCATAAAATAAAATATACCTATATGGGAACGTTGCTTCCTTCTTTCGGGAATGCCAATTTTTCCACATCCGGGGAGCTGAGTCCTCTGCTGAATGATCCGGAGATGCGTTCTATCGGTATCGGGACAAGGATCCTTTTCGGTGGAGCTACGGGTTATGTGGCATGGCACGGAACCCAGTTCAATACCGGCAAGCCGGTCAATGAACATGGCATCCCTCTTGGCAATTCTGCCACCCTGGCGCTTATCGGAGATGCGAAACAGATGGATGCCAGGTTTATCAAAGCAGCATATTTTGAAAAATATGGTGTTTCAATGTTCGTCGGGATCGCTATCCCCATACCGGTTC
>JAAYKX010000303.1 GCA_012522155.1 Bacteroidales bacterium | reverse complement strand
CTTGTTTCCTGTATTTGTACAAGATCATCAGCCACTTCACTGTTGTAAAGAATTTTTAAACCTTCCTTAATTTTTGACTTTAATATGATCTCCATCAGAATTTCCCCATTTCATTATCAGCTGGCAAAGATAGCATTAAAATAGATTGAGATAATACGAATAAGGATCAAATTCCGGCGTCAAGTTTGTTGTGCTTACATCAAAAGTTGATATTATTTGATAACTCCTGCCATTTTTTTGATAAAGATTAGCCTGTTCATAAAAAATAATGTAAAAGATATACTATTTTTGGTAAGGCATAAATCACAATAATATTTTTACCCACATATTCAGGTGGAATTGAAGAATGTTTACATAGAACCAACTGCCAAAACACCACATGTTGACTTTAACCCTTTGACCGGGGAACTGATTTTTTCAGGGAGATCGATACCGGAAAATCCTGCAAAAATCTATGAAACTCTTCTCAACTGGGTACAGCAATATGCTAAAACTCCGAGAAAAACAACCAACCTGCGGCTGAACATTGAGTATTTCAATACCGCATCAGTTATCTGGATTGCCAAAATTGTCAAAGTCCTCTGCGGAATGAGTGAATCAGAAAACACCTTGCTGATACATCTCTATTTTGATATTGAGGAATTTGACTCCATGGAAGCGGACGACATCAGAGACGCCCTCAGTCCTGTCCTTGATATGATTGGCACTCCCGCAATCAGTCTGGGCATTAAAATTTACGGCACGGACGAAAACGGAGAAATCATCAAGGAATCAATGGTCCTGGTATAGGACCTGACAGGAAACCGGTTCAGATATCATTTTCTCAATTATTTGGTCTAACTTTATTACGCCAAATTAAATATAGCTATGCGTAATATTTTAGCACTCCTAATCATTATGTTATTTGCCATGGACCTCAATTCTCAAAATAATCTGATTGACCGGCAACCTGTTGCTGCAGGAAGATTCTATCCGGCCGGTAAAGAGTCACTCTCAAGGGATATTTCCGGTCTTTTTGCCAAATGCAAAAAGACAGCCGGGAACCAAAGGGTCAGGGCATTGATCTCTCCTCATGCAGGTTATGTTTTTTCGGGAAGGATCGCAGCATCGGCCCTGTCCGCCATTCCGGAAGACCACGGCTATGACAACATATTTATAATAGGCACAAGTCATGTAATGGCATTTGATGGTGCTTCAGTTTATCATGCAGGGGATTTTGTCACCCCGCTCGGAAAAGCTGTTGTAAACAAGGATATAGCCAACAGACTGAGAAAAGAACACAGGGTGTTCAATTTTCCCCTTACGGCCCACGATCAGGAACACAGCATTGAGGTTCAGATACCCCTCATACAGCATTACTTCAGCACCCAGCCTGAAATTGTTCCGATAATAATCGGAAGCAGGAACGACAGGATTCTCAGACAGATTACCAATGCCCTGAGGCCCTGGTTCACACCGGATAACCTCTTTATCATCAGCAGTGATTTTTCCCATTACCCGTCTTACAAGGATGCCGGTATCATTGATGATCTGACAGCTGAAGGACTGATATCGGGTGATCCGGAGACTTTTCTTGAAACCCTGCGACAGAATTCCAAAAAAAATATTGCAGGCCTTTCCACCAGTATGTGTGCCCACACATCGGGACTTGTTCTGTTATATCTTGCAGAAAAACATAAAAATCTTGAGTTCAAAAGAATTGATTACTGCAATTCGGGCGATTCTCCTTTTGGGGACAAGGACGGGGTTGTGGGCTATCATGCAATAGCCCTTGTTGAAAAAGGCAGTAATCCCGCAGCTGCAAGAGGCACGGAAAGTGATTTCTCTTTTACCAAAGGTGAAATCCGTGAACTTTTCAGCATTGCCAGAAACAACATCAAAACGGTACTGGAAGATGGAAAAAGAATGACTGCAGCGGATCAGGCCGGAATCCCTGCAGCCCTGAGACAGCCACTGGGAGCTTTCGTAACCATCAGGATCGACGGAAAGCTAAGAGGATGCACCGGACGTTTCACCTCATCGGATCCTCTTTGCGAAGTGGTCAGGTCCTCTGCAATTTCCTCGGCATTTGAAGACCCCAGGTTCAAGCCCCTCACATCCGAAGAATATAAAAAATGTGATCTGGAAATTACTGTTCTTGGTCCACTGAAAAAAATAAAAAACATTGATGAAATAATTCTTGGGAAACACGGAATCTATATCAGGAAAGGCCAGAGCTCGGGTACAATGCTTCCACAGGTAGCAACGGAGCAGGGATGGAATGTGGAAGAATTCCTTGGATACACTTCAAGGGAAAAGGCAGGTCTGGACTGGGACGGATGGAAGGATGCAGAAATTTATATTTATGAAGGCCTGGTTCTCGGAGAAAAGAGCAATTAATCCAATGTATTCCCCCGGACCCGGTGAAAACAACCGGAATATCAGCCTGAACCTGTTTATTGTAGGCTTTGTAAGCACTTCCGTACAGCTTTTGTTCATGCGGGAGATAATGAACCTAACGGGTGGATATGAACTTGTTACGGGTATCTTTCTTGGATCATGGCTCACGGTTTCAGCAGCCGGCTCTGTACTGGCCGGCAGATCACGCTTCAGTGACCTTCGCCTTATCAATCTTCTCTTTGCCCTGAGTCTCTTCCTGTCGCTGTTTCTTCTTGTTATACTGACCAGGATAATGACCGGCCCCGGGGAAACACCCGACTTTTTGAAAAGTCTGGTTATTACTTTCTTAATGCTTATACCCTTCTGTCTGGCTTCCGGATATATATTCATTAAACTGATATCAGCTGCCAGGACAAGAAATGATTTTGTTCCAGGAAAATCCTTTTCAATAGAAACCACGGGAGGTATCCTTGCGGGATTTATTTTTTCCATCCTGACATCAGGACTGCTTAATACCGGACAGATACTGGTTGTTATACTCGTTTCCTCAATGGCCTATGCCCTTCTTGCATATCTTCCTCCCGGAAGTATATCTGACTATCTAAGCAGGTGTCTTATTGCAGTTATTACCGCGGGAGCACTGATTGCAGGACCTGATGTTTTATTAAGGCAGATGCTGATGCCGGGGATCAGGGTTGCGGACACAAAAGATACGCCTTACGGGAATATTACAAAAGGTCTCTATGGTGAGGAGGAAAGCATATATTATAATCAGAGGCTTCTTTCATATTCTGAAGACGCCGTGGAAAGGGAGGAAAATATTCACTATGCCCTTCTTCCGGTAAAGAATCCGGAAAAAATTCTTCTTGTTTCCGGGAATCTTTCTTCATGCCTCACGGAGATTGAAAAATACAATCCCGAAAAAGTAATTTATGTTGAAAATGATCCCGGCCTTATTGAAATGACAGCGGTCAGTAAAGATGCCTTCAGTTTCAATATTGATATTGAAATGAGGGATGCCGGCAAATATATCAGGGAAACAAAAGAAAAGACCGATGCAGTCATTGTCCTGCTGCCCCCGCCATCAACCCTGGCATTAAACAGGTATTATACAAGCGAGTTTTTCGCACATATCCGCAACATAATAAACCCCGGGGGCATTTTCATGTGTTCACCGGGAAGTTACGACTTTTACATGAACAGGGAATCTGTCCTGCTCTATTCATCAGTATACAACAGTCTGAAGGAAGTTTTTACATATGTCAGGCCTGTTGCCGGACACAAGCTTTATTTTATTTCCTCCGATTCGGAATTTTCATTGTCATTTTCCGGGATGACGGAAGAAAAACAAATCAATAATATATATGTGAGTCCTGATTTCCTGTCTGATGATCTTATTGAATTAAAATCAAACGAGATCCTGTCCGTGCTGGATGAAAATGTTAAGAAAAACCGCTCAGCCTCACCGATAGCATGTTTCTATTACCAGTCATATAATCTTTCACGCTATCCCCATGCGAAGACCCTGGCTGTCGCAGTTTCAGTCATCATATTCGCATTGTCACTGCTGACCATAAGGAGGAAAAACATACTCATGTATTTTACTGCATCTTCTCTTGCTGGTTTTGAGATCATTATACTGCTTATTCTGCAAATCACGATAGGCAATATGTACCAGCTTACGGGTATGGTAATTGCTTCTCTGATGACAGGACTTGCTGCCGGCTCAGGATTTCAGCGCCGCTATGCCGGTACCTTTCATGCCAGGACACTCTCGCTGATACTGATAATCTATTATATGCTCTTTGCAGCATGTATCAAACCCCTGATGACAGTGACAGGGACAGCCGGAATAATTCTTATTACGGCAGCTGTTTTTCCTCCATCATTCATAACGGGTCATCTGTTCAGGATTCTTACAGTACACGACAGTGAAGGATCCGTATCATCCTCGGTATACAGTGCGGATCTGGCCGGCTCAGCTGTCGGATTCATACTGGTCTCGGCCATAATGGTACCGGTTTTTGGAATAGCGGTTTCAATAATTTTCCTGTCGGCCCTGATATTAACAGGAATGCTTTTTGGAGGGAACAAAATCAAATAATTCTTATATTACAGCATCACAGAAAAGGAAAAGATATGGCAGGCAATGAGTATAACAGGAGCAAAAGGGATTTCGTCAGGAAATGTCTGGCCCTGCCGGCAGCCATGATGACAATGTACCGCTTTTTACCGGAAACTGCGTCAGCAGCGGACAACCGGAGGCCGTCGGAAAAGCTGGCAATGTTTCAGGAAGAAACTCCGCGGGGAGTAAAATGTCTTTTGTGTCCCAATGGATGCATCCTGAAAGAGGGTGAGATAAGCAGGTGCAACAACCGGAGAGTCAGGAAGTCCAGACTTTATTCAATGGCTTTTGGCAATCCCTGTGCCGTTAATGTTGATCCGATGGAAAAGAAACCCCTTTATCATTTTCTTCCTGCCAGCAGAATCTTTTCCATTGCGGCTGCCGGTTGTAATCTTGTATGTCTCAACTGCCAGAACTGGTCTATTTCCCAGACCAGGCCCGACAGGACCAGGAATTATGACCTCATGCCGGACAGGGTGGTTAAGGAAGCCATAAAAAACAACTGCGGATCCATCGCCTATACATATTCCGAACCTACATCATTCTATGAATATATGTATGAGACTTCGGTGCTTGCCGGAAGAGCCGGCATTAAAAATGTTGCAATATCGAACGGTTATGTAAATCCCGGACCGCTGAAAAAGCTGTGTACCGTACTGGATGCCGCCAATATAGATCTCAAATCATTCAATGACAACACATATATAAAGCTGACGGGAGGTAAACTGCAGCCTGTTCTTGATTCACTTCTTATATATCGCGATTCGGGAGTCTGGCTGGAAATTACCTGCCTGATAGTACCTACCTGGACAGACAAGATTGATGAAATAGGCAGAATGTGTAAATGGCTGAGTGAAAACGGATTCAGTGACACGCCAATTCATTTCAGCAGATTTTACCCGGTTTACAAGCTTGATCAGCTGCCGCCTACACCTCTGTATTTTCTGAATGATGCTGCAAGGATTGCAAGGGAGGAAGGAATGAAATATGTATATACCGGAAATGTTCCGGGAAATGAACAGGCAGATACCAGCTGCCCTGAATGCGGAACCAGACTGGTTTCAAGACAGGGATTCAGAATTATTTCAAATGATATCAGAGATGGGAAGTGCAGCAAATGCGGCAGGGAGATTCATGGCGTCTGGTCGTAAAGAAAAGTAAGACAAAAACTCAACAG
>JAAYKX010000302.1 GCA_012522155.1 Bacteroidales bacterium | reverse complement strand
TGTCAACGGAGCAGACCAGCCGTGCATTTTTCATTGCATAAACAGAAAAGCCACCGGTATAGGAAAACATGTTAAGGACAGTTCTTCCTTCAGAATATTCAGCAAGCATCTTCCTGTTTTCCCTCTGATCTATAAAAAATCCTGTTTTCTGTCCCGATTCAATATCAACAATGAAGCGGAACCCGTTTTCAGAAACTTGTACGCGATCGGAACTGCCGTACAGGAATCCGTTCTCTGCGACAATAGCTGACATATGCGGAATTGTTTCCCCGCTTTTATCATAAACAGCACTTACTTTTTCCCCAAGCAGCTCTTTCAGTATTTCCGTAAATTCCTCTCTCAGTCTGTACATCCCCACGGAATGCATCTGCATAACCACCACCCCGTTGTAATAATCAACTACCAGGCCGGGCAGGTTATCGCCTTCTGCATGAACAAGTCTGAAAACATTTGTTTCATTTATGTTTTTCAGAACAGTGGATTTTCTGTAATCAATTGCTTTTCTGATCCTTTCTCGAAAAAAATCAATCCCGGTCTCAGTATCTTCGAAAGAAAGTATTCTTACAGCGATGGATCCGGGCTGATAATGCCCCCTGGCAAGAAATGTGTTTTTGTTGTCAAAAACATCCACAATATCTCCTTCTGCAGCTGTTCCGTAAATTTTTTTGATAGCTCCCGAAAATATCCACGGATGAAATCTTTTTACCGCCTGGTCCTTTCCGGACTTTAATATGATCCTCACTCTTTCTGCCATTACATGCTGGTTATGAGATCCCTTTTAACATAACGAAGTCCCGGCCCTTCCCCGGCTTTAATATGATCCTCACTCTTTCTGCCATTACATGCTGGTTATGAGATCCCTTTTAACATAACGAAGTCCCGGCCCTTCCCCGGCTTTAATATGATCCTCACTGTTTCTGTCATTACATGCTGGTCATAAGCCTGTTTTTAACATAACGAAGTCCCGGTCTGCCTTCCCGGCAGTTTATTTACCATTAATAAGCCTGGAGTAAATTTCATAGCAGACCCAGGCATCAGTTGCAGCATAAATTATCTGGGCTTCAGTAAGTTCATCAGCTTCCCAGTCTGTAATCTGCTGACTCTTCGATATTCTGAATCCAAGTATAATCGCTGCAAGTTTCCTGAGTCCGGAACTTTTTATCCCGAACTCCTTCACAAATTTCTGCAGGTCAATAAATCCATCCGGATTAAACTTTCTGATACCAGTCAGAAAACGCAGATCATCATGAATTGCCACTCCTGCTTTTGTGACTGACGGATCTGCAAGTATGTCCGCAAGTTCATCCGGTATTCCTATCCTGTTTATTCTGAAAAGGCAGGCCAGGCTGCCGGTTGAAAGCTGAATGAGAGATACTTTATTCTTTCGTCCCTTCCTGAATGACGGGCGCGTCTCGGTATCAAAGCCCAGAATCTTCCGCCCGGCCAATTCCGGAATAATTTCCCTGAATTTGGTCTCATTATCCACAACTACTATCCTCCCTGTGAACCAGGCAAGATCATATTCCCTAATTTCCTCAGCAGTAATATTTTCAGCGTATCTGTTATTCATCATCTTCTACGGATTCTTTCCGGCGTCCGGAGA
>JAAYKX010000301.1 GCA_012522155.1 Bacteroidales bacterium | reverse complement strand
CAGGGAAATCTCCGGCAGCCATATCAAGACTGTTTGAAAACTTTTTTCCCTGCAGTTTCATAAGATCCATTCCACTGTTCTGCATTTCTGCAAGGCTTTGCATCACTTCAGCCTGGTAAGCCCTGGCCTCCAGTGATGACTGCATTGCATCCAGTCCGGTGGCATCGCCGGCATTCAGCCTGATACTGTCAGCAGATGCAAGCTTTTTCAGCTGCTCATAAATGGAAAGATGTATCCGGTATTCTTCCTGATCACGCAGACATGTGTAATATGCCAGAGCAGCATCTGCCCGCAGATTCTGAAAATAGAGGCCAAGTAACATCTGTGACAGTTCATGCTTTGATTTTGCAAGGGAGATGCCGGCTTTTCTCCTGTTACCGAGGCTGACCGGATAAGTGATTTCCGACTCGAAGGCCTGGCCCATCTGAAGGCGGGTATCTTCATTGTTGACGTATGCAAGGCTTATCTCAGGATCGGGAAAGATACGTGCCGATTTCAATTCGGCTTCAGAGATGCTTACAGAAAATTTTTCGGCAATATATCCGATGTTCCCCTGAACCACGGCTGACAGGTATTCGGTAAAGGATACAGGATTATATGTGAACATGACTTCCTGTTGTGCCTTTGACAGCTGTGGAGCCGGAAGCAGGATCATAACTAGCAAAAGCGTTTTGATACTGGGTTTCATCATAATATAATTTTGACTTTAATGGTATGATAACTTGTCCGGGTTTATCGGGGGAACCACACATGGAGGGTTTCGCCGAACCCGCAGGCCCGGTTGTGGATTTTATAGGGATTCTGTGCTTGCTCCCTTGTTATTCTTTTTTAAAAATCTCAGTTCCAATAAGTAATAAAGAGCCGGAAGGGTGGCCAGTGTGATTATGGTTCCGAAAGCCAGGCCGTAGACAATAACTGTTGCAAGAGGCCTTTGTACGTCAGATCCGATATTGGTGGCCAGGGATGCAGGTACCAGTCCCAGGATGGCTACGGCAGAGGTCATCAGTATCTGCCGCAGGCGATTGGATGCACCTTCTGTAATCGCTTTTTCAAGTTCCGTTCCCTCTTTCCTCAGATGGTTTATATGGGTGATCATCAACACCCCGTTCATCATGAACATTCCGAACAGTGCTATGAACCCGACTGCCGAGGAGACGTTCAGGCTCATACCCGAGATATTGAGTGCCACCATCCCGCCAAAGACTGACAGTGGCAGCATTGCCATCTGAAGCCAGGCCTGTCTGAAGTTTCCAAAGTTCCAGTAGAGCAGGAGGAACATCAGGGCCAGTGATAATGGAACAATGAGTATCAGTCTGGTAAATGCCCTTCTCTGGTTTTCAAACTGACCGCTCCATTTTAAATGGAAGTCGTGGTGGTTGTATTCAACCTCTTTTTCAATCAATGTACTGGCCTCCCTGTAAAAGGAACTGATGTCGCGGTTCCTCAGATTAACCCTTACGGTAAGGAAGCGTTCATTTTCTTCCCGGTTGATTATTCCCGGACCCGTTGTGGTTTTTATTTCCGCAACCTGCGACAGGGGTATTCTTGACCCTGCGGCTGTTGTAAGAAGCAGTGAGCCGATCCGGTCGGGAGTTTCTCTTGATTCTTCGGTGTACCTGCAGATCACGTCATAAACTTTGTTTCCGATGAATACCTGTGAAACAGCTTTTCCGCCTATTGCCACTTCAATAAGTTCCGATACATCGGACACATTCAGGCCGTGAAGTGCAATTTTTTCACGTTCTGCATGGATCTGAAGCTGGGGCAGGGGAGGTTCCTGTTCTATGCTGACATCTTCAGCTCCTTTTATATTTTTAATCCTGTCAACGATTTCATCCGCTATCCTCCTGGCTTCATCGAGATCTTCCCCGAAGATTTTGATTGCAAGGTCGCTGTGTGAACCTGCAATCTGATCCATCACCATGTCAATGATAGGTTGTGAAAAGCCTATTTCATATCCGGGCAGGCGGCCGAGGTCGGCAGCCAGTTCAGCAATGAGATCATCTTTCCTTTTCCCGCGTTTCCACTCCCGGTACGGGATCAGTCCGACCCCGCATTCTGCATGTGAAATTGAAAAGGGATCAGTTCCTTCATCATCCCTACCTACCTGTGTCATTGCATATTCCACTTCCTCGTATTTTATCAGGTGATTTCTGAGGGTGTCGGCCATGGCTTTTGACTTGTGGAGTGCAATGCCGGGAGGAAGCTGGACCTGCAGCCATAATGAACCTTCATCCAGTGAGGGGAGAAAATCCTTTCCAACGGTAAATGTCAGTATAACAGTAAATGTCAGAATTATCCCCAGCGGGAGAAATACCCTCCGGGGTTTTCTGAGCAGCCTTGTATTGTATTGGCCGTACAGCCTTGTCAGCTTTTCCAGCCATTTATTGTGGTAAACCTTCTGAGGTTTCCGGTAAATTGCAAATGAAAGGCCTGGTATCATGATAAGGGCCACTGCCAGGGCTCCCAGGGTTGCAAAGCCCACTGTATAGGCCATGGGAGCAAACATTTTCCTTTCAATTCTTTCAAAGGTAAATAATGGCAGATAGACAATAATGATGATGAGCATTGCGAAGAAGACCGGCTTTCCCATTTCCATGCTTCTTTTGGCAATGTTGTCCACTGTCAGTACGGCATGCGGCTCTTCTTCCCTTTTGCGCAATACTGTTTCAAGCATAACAATGGCGCCTTCAACGAGTATACCGAAATCAATGGCTCCCAGGGAAAGGAGGTTTGCCTGTATTCCGAAAAAGTGCATGAAAATGAATGCGATAAGAAGAGAAAGCGGGATTGTGATTGCAATTACCAGAGCACTTCTCCAGCTGCCCAGGAATATTATAAGTACTCCTATAACCAGCAGGACCCCGTAGGATATTGTATGTGAAACGGTGTTGAGGGTTGCGTTCACCAGGTCTGTTCTGTCAAGAAAAACCTTTATTTTGACATCGTCGGGCAGGGTCTTGTCATTCAGCTCGTCTATAGCACGGTGTATCTCCCTGAGTACCAGTGAGGGATTTTCATGTCTCAGCATTTGTACAATACCCTGTATGCTTTCTGAAAGATCGGTTGTCCTGTCTGTGTATCCAAATACTCCCTTGCGTTCAAGATTGCCGTACCTGAGTGTTCCAAGGTCATTTATGTAAACCGGCATCCCGTTGGTGGTGCTTACAACAATTCTTCCCAGATCTTCCAGGTCCTGTATCAGACCCACTCCGCGGATGGTGTAGCTCAGGTCACCACGGTCCATAAGGCTGCCACCGGCATTTGAATTGTTTCTTTCAATGCCTTCAATAACATCATTCAGGCTGATGTCGTACTTGTCAAGTTTATCAGGTTCTATTTCTATCTGGTACTGGGTTGTCAGACCGCCGACATTCTGAACATCGGCCACACCCGTTATCTGTTTGAGCCGGGGAATGATAACCCATCTCTGGAGATCGGTAAGTTCCCTGAGGTCCCTGCTGTTGCTTTCAATATAATAACGGAAGATCTCACCGGTAGGAGATGTCAGCGGACCTATTTCCGGAGTTGCATCAAAGGGAAGGTCAATACCGCTGATTCTCTCCTGGACCCTCTGCCGTGCCCAGTAGTCATCAACTCCATCCTTGAATACCAGGAGTATGTTTGAGATACCGAACAGATTTTTGCTTCGCATTGTCTGAAGGCCCGGAAGACCGTTCAGTTCGCGTTCGAGAGGTATGGTTATTTGCTGTTCAATCTCTTCTGTTGCCAGACCGCTTACCTGGGTGATGACCTCAACAGTAACGTCTGCTATATCCGGATAGGCATCAACGGGCAGAACCAGCCATGAATAGATTCCTATGCCGGCGATTATAACAAAAATAATGGCTATCAGCAGCCTTCTGTTTATAAATAATCTGAACAATTTTTGCATGGCAATACTGTTAGCGCAGGTATATACCTCCGTCAGTTACAATAATATTTCCTTCCTCAAGTCCGGAACGGACCAGCAGCAGGCCATTGCCAACCGATTTCACGCTGACTTCCCTTTTTGAAAAAGTTTTTTCTCCGGTCTGCAGGAAGAGGTAACACATTTCATTGTCCTGGTACACGGCTTCAGAAGGAATAACAAACACATCCTTCAGTGCATGCCGGAAATTTACCGTGACAAACATTCCCGGCTTCAATATTTTATCAGGATTGTCGCATTCAACAAATACTTCAACCGAACGTGTCTGTTCATTCATTATATCACTGATATAGATTATGTTGCCTTTAAGCGGCCTGTCCGGCAGGCTTTCAGTTATTATTTCCACCCCGTCATCCGGTCCTATGGTATACAGATCCCTTTCCTTTACATTGGCCACAATCCTGACCCTGTCAAGACTGACAACAGTAATTACCGGATCGGCATCTGTCCTGAGAAACTGCCCGGTCATTATTTCATGTCTGACAATTTCACCGGCGATGGGTGAGACAACGCTGAAAGGTCGTGATATATCAACATTGTCAGTGTTCTGATTGTAGATCTTCAGCAGTTCAAGATTCTTCTCAAACTCCTTGTCTGCCAGGTCATATTCAAGCCTGGCTTCCTCGTATTCCTTTCTTGATATGATCTCTGAACCGAACAGGTCTTTTTTACGCATGTAATTAATTTCTTTGATCTCTTTTTCCCGTTTTGCTTCAAGAAAAGTCCTGGCAGATTCAAGGTAATCGGGTGAAAATAATTCAAAGAGGGGAGTGCCGGCGGCAATTTTCTGGCCCAGTTTAACATTTGATCTGATTATCCGGCCGTCAAAAGGGACTGACACTTCCGCATAATTGCCGGGTACAGGTTTTACCACACCGAATGTTGTCAGGTCACTGTGATAATCCCCGGGATGTACAATATCTGTTTTGAGATTCGCGAGAAGCAGTGGGTCATTTACTTCGAGACTGTCATTTTTCAAATAAACAATTTCGTGCCTGTGTTCTTCCTGCCGTTTTCGTGCTTCTCTTCTCCGCTGCCCTGTTCTTTCAGAAGTATGATCAGCTGCAGCCTTTTCATGAACGGGCCGGTTATTGCAGGAAAGAATCATCAGTAATATTACCGGTAATAAAATCCTTGTCATTTTTTTAGACTTAAAATTTCAATATTTAAGGAATGATACAGAATTGAAGGTCTGTAGCCTTTTTCTGTTTATCCTGTCATCTACCTGGTGGGCATGCTTAAAGAAGTTATTGCATGCAAAAAAGAGCAAAAATATAGCCAGGAGGGCTGACCCCCAGATCCTGAGTATGATATTTCTGTCCGTTTTCATAATACGAAGCCACAAATATACGCAAATAGGATAATAAACTGTCTTATTGATTGTAAACAGTTGTTTGACATTTTTTGTAAAAAGAGCCGGATTAAATTTGCGTTTAAATAATATATTCACTAAAATGCTAAGTCATAATTCTTTACGAAAAAAGTTAAAAATCCTTAATTTTTTGACCTTCAGAATCTGATCGTCCGTTTTTGTCCCGGATCATTTTTATTAAGCAGTTGCCATGCACCAGGAAATGAGGACTAAAATTCTAAAAATATCCGGTACTTCAGCTGCCGGAAGTGAGAAGGGCGGCTACCGGGAAAATCACGGGTGATAAAGCATCAGAAGTTTTCAGGCAGGATTGTTTTTACTGCCAGTCTGAATATCAGTCTGAATATCAGGCTTGTGTATATTTAAAATACAAATTTCCGGGTATTTGTCTTTAAGATGATATTTTATACATTTGCGTGCAAATTGCCGGTTGTAATGTTTAATTCCACCTTTTTCTTTATTATTCCGCTATTGTCACTGCTGATTTTTGCAGTGCCAAAGTCACTGAAATATTATTTCACGCTGACGCTGCTGCTGGCAGGAATTGTTCTTACTACTTTATGGAGCTACGGTATTCTGGCCGGTGCGGATGAAGTGCGGGAATATGCGCTGTTCTTTTTGCCGTATAATACCGGAATTATTCTTACAGTTGATGCTCTTGCTGCATTCTTTATCCTGGTCATAAATATTACAGTTCTTACAGGACTACTGTATGCCAGGTGCTATCTGGCTCCCTATCAGCAGAAAATCGAGGTTTTCCGTTTTTCCGTTCACTATTTCTCATATATATGGCTTTGGCTGTCAATGCTCCTGGTTGTTATGCTGAGGGAAGGAATAGCTTTTCTGATAGCCTGGGAAATAATGGCTCTCTCATCATTTTTCCTGGTAATCTTTGAGGCAGAAAAAAGGAATATTTTAAAGACAGGTATCAGTTATCTTATACAGATGCATATCGGAATGTTTTTCATTCTGATTGCATTTTTGCTGGTAAATAAAGCTACGGGCCATATGGGCTTTGATGCTCTTGACAGTTATTTCGGCCTTCACCCCAACCTTCCTGTTTTCCTGCTTTTCTTTACCGGCTTTGCTATCAAGGCCGGATTCATTCCCCTGCATACCTGGCTTCCGGAAGCCCATCCTGCAGCTCCTTCACATGTCTCCGGCGTGATGTCGGGGGTGATGATAAAAATGGGTATTTATGGAATGGTGCGTATACTGGCATCAATGCAGTCTGATCTTCTTGTAACCGGAATTATTATTCTGGTGATTTCCCTTCTGTCCGGTATTTTAGGGGTGATGATGGCCATAGTTCAGCATGATCTGAAGAAGCTTCTTGCCTATCACAGTATTGAGAACATCGGAATAATAGGTATTGGCATCGGTCTGGGAATGACCGGCAGGGCACTTGATAACCAGCTTCTGTCCCTTCTGGGATTCTCCGGAGGATTGTTGCATGTACTTAATCACTCACTTTTTAAATCGCTTCTTTTTTTCAATGCCGGATCAGTTTACCGTGCCATTCATACCCGTAACATGGAACGGATGGGAGGTCTGATGAGAAAGATGCCATGGACGGCAATACTTTTTCTTACCGGTTCCCTTGCTATTTGCGGTCTGCCTCCGTTTAACGGTTTTATCTCAGAATATCTTATCTACATGGGAATGTTTACCTGTTTGCCGGAGGCCACACTCTATCATTCCATTCTGATCATCGGGTCTATTGCCGGACTTTCGCTTATTGGCGGACTGGCAATTTTTTGCTTCACCAAGGCTTTCGGGATCGTTTTTCTGGGTGAAGCCCGGTCAGAGCTGGTAGGTCATGCCCGCGAAGCAACGAAAGGGATGATCATTCCACAGCTCTTCAATGTTGTCCTGATAATGCTCATAGGACTGGGTTCACCACTTATTGTGAAACCTGTTTTTAAACTGGCCGTCAACATATGGGATCTTGACAGTCAGTTGTTCACTCGCGGATCATTTGTATCCAATCTGTCACAGATCAGTCTGGCGGGAGGGATTTTTATTGTCTCCCTTGGCACCCTGCTTCTGTACCGCAGCTATCATCTGAGCCGCAGGGCTGTTGAAACGGGTCCGACCTGGGGATGCGGCTATACTGCGGTAACTCCGGCACAGCAGTATACGGCAACATCTTTTGCCTCCAACTTTAATCATATTGCAAAACCAGTGCTGCGCAGCACTGTGTTGACAGAAAAGATAGAAGAGGACGAGATTTTTCCCGGGAAAAGGAGATTTGAATTCCAAAGCGATGATCTTTTTAAAAAGAAGCTTATTGACAGGCCGGTGGGCTTTGTTTCGGGATTGCTGAAAAAAATTGCAGTGATGCAGACCGGACAGATCAGGCATTATATATTGTATGCCTTTGTCTTCATGCTGCTGGTGTTATTGCTTTCACTGTTTAACATTATTTGAGTATGGCAGGTTTTTTACTGATAGTGATTGCAGCTCTGTTCTTTCCGGGAGTAATTATACGGACAAAGAGCATTGCTTCAGGACGTAAAGGTCCCGGGGTATTTCAGCCTCTGAAGGATATTGCGGTTATGCTGAGGAAGGGAAGTGTTTTCAGCAATACCACAGGGATCATGTTCCGTATGGCACCGGCCGTTGCTCTTGCCACGGTAGTTGTTGCAATGCTTCTGCTGCCTTTTGCTGAAAACAAAGCACTGATCTCTTTCGAGGGGGATTTTATATTTTTTGCATATCTTCTGGCCCTGGGCAAGTTCTTTATGATCATCGGGGCTCTTGATACGGGAAGTAGTTTTCAGGGTATGGGGGCCAGTCGCGAGGCTCTTTTTTCCATGATTGTGGAGCCTGCTTTTTTTGTTTTGCTGGCCACATTCGCCATGTTTACAGGATATACATCATTCTCCGTAATATTCAATCATTTCTATATTACAGGAAACGATTATGTTCTTATATACAGCATTATAGGAGCCTATTTGTTTGTGCAGATCGCTATGGTGGAAAACAGCAGGCTTCCGGTTGACGATCCGAAGACCCATCTTGAACTCACAATGGTTCATGAAGTGATGATACTCGATCACAGCGGCTTTGACAAGGCTCTGATTCATACAGGCACGTATCTGAAATTTGCCATCTATGGTTCGCTGATATATAATCTTATCGTGCCGGCCGGCTGGAATACCATACTGAAGATAGTAATGTTCTTTGTGGTTCAGGCCTTGTTTGCCGTGGTGATAGGTATTACAGAATCATTCAGGGCACGTAACAAGATGAACAAGAATCCGAAATATATACTGACCCTCACTTCGGTTGCGCTTATTGCATTTATGGTAATACTGATACTGACTGAAAAACTTGTCTGAAAAAATGGTAAATTATCTTATCGTCATTTTTGCAGTAACTCTGATTTATTTTGCTTCGGCGGAAAGACTTTCCACCTATGTCAGGCTGATAGCCCTTCAGGGTCTTATGTTATGCGGTATTGCCGT
>JAAYKX010000300.1 GCA_012522155.1 Bacteroidales bacterium | reverse complement strand
CCATTGAACGAAGTGCTTTGCATGCCTGGGTTCCCGAATAGTCAAATTCACAGGCCTGCCCTATAATGATAGGGCCAGAACCAATGATCAGTATCTTTTCAATATCTGTCCGTTTAGGCATAATTTACCTGGGTATTAATAGCGCCGAAAGATAGAAAATCAAAACGAAGGCTAAATGAAACCTGACAAAATTCGGCAAGAAAATTATCAACTTAATAATGGATTGGAACTGTGATCTTTCTTGTTGGCCGGTTCAGTGCCTTTTCTGCCGTCAGGTTGGAATAAAACCGGATTGCATTATACTTGCAGGATATTTGCCGGGACAATAATCTGAATGGTACATGCTTTTTGGATATATTGCCGTTAGCTTTGTTGGATGTATTGCCGTTAGCTTTGTTGGATGTATTGCCGTTAGCTTTATTGGATGTATTGTCGTTAGCTTTATTGGATATATTGCCGTTAGCTTTGTTGGATGTATTGCCGTTAGTTTTGTTGGATGTATTGCCATTAAATTGATAGGAAAATGACCCCGTACCGGATAAAATATGCACTGACAGTTGTACTTTTTGTTTTTGTTTCAACTGTACTGTTTTCCCAGAAAACAGCTGTAACAATACTGAAAACAGAAAATGCAGCTGTATCTGAATGGCAGATACTGGATGGCCTGTACAGAAAAGTGATCTCAGACAATGAATTCAATCCGGGGGATTCATTGCTGTTCTCCCTTGAAGCAGGGAAGCGCTATCTCTTGAACATCAGCCTGTCAGATGTCACTGGCCCGGATACGACCCTGTATCTGCTGATGATCAACGGAGAACCCGTACTTCGAATAAATTCCGGTATGGATCCGGGTGATCACCTTTTCCCCTTTTTTACCGGGGTTAAAAAAGAGATCAGTAAGATAATAGGAGGGACTGATGCTGATATTTCAGACTTTCCCTGGCAGGTTTATTATGAAGCAGGGCAGTATATGTGCGGAGGGTCAATCATTTCGGAGGACTGGGTGATCACAGCCGCTCATTGTACACGTAATAATGACGGATCAGAGATTCCTCCGTCCGAAATGATGGTCAGGGCAGGTGCAACAAATCCCTATCAGTCGCATTCGGGTAAAACATATCTGATCAGTGAAGTGATTGTTCATGAAGATTTTAACAACCGGACCCTGGTAAATGATATTGCATTGCTGAAGCTTCAGCAGCCGGTTGATGTGGTGAACGCAAAAGCGGTAAAGCTGCTCACCGATGCTGATGTTATGGAAGGGGCAAGCGATCCCGGTGTGATGACATGGGTAACGGGCTGGGGACTGACACAGCTGTCTCCCGAAGAGTTTCCCTGGGATCTCCAGAAAGTACAGCTGCCAATAGTCTCAGAAGAACAGGCATCTGTTGTCTGGAAAAACATAGCCGGTAATGTTATTATGGCAGGATACCGGAATGCCGACAGGGATGCCTGCAACGGCGACAGCGGAGGACCAATGGTGGTAAATGTATCGGGGGAATACCGGCTGGCAGGAATAACAAGCTGGGGAAGCGAAGACTGTGATACATACAGTGCCTATACCCGGATTTCTGCCTATGAAGACTGGATCAGGACAAACACCGGTATCAGTGAATATATTCCTCCGGTTCCCGAAGGTGATGCAATAATATGTCACGGTACTGTCCGGAGTGAATACAGCGTGAATCCTTCTGCGGAAGTTCAGGAATATCAGTGGGAACTGTTTCCCGGGGATGCAGGGTCAATAAGTTCTTTTGCCGGTACAGCTGCAGTTGAATGGAATCATGATTATTTTGGTCCGGCAAGCATAAAGCTCAGGGTCCTGGTTAATAACAGGCTTTCGGAATGGTCGCGGCTGAATGTGGAAATTGTGCCTGAAACCCGTATTATTGCCCGGCCCGCAGACAGGACATTCTGTGCCGGACAAAACATTGATCTTACCATAACTGCCGGGGGCCATAACCTTGAATATAACTGGTATAAGGACGGGATTCCGATAAACACCTTTCCCGATGGGGATTATTTCATTACAGGCTCCGTGACCGACGACTCGGGCATTTACCGCTGCATGGTGACAGGATCCTGCGGTACGGTTTACACGGACGATATAAGTGTTGTCGTTCATCCCCTGACACGCATAAAATCTTTTTCACGGGATATAACAGCAGATTCCGGTGATGATGTGGAACTTGAGGTTGATGCATCGGGACATGAGTTAAGCTACCAGTGGATGAAGGACGAGAAAAATCTGCCGGGCAACGGTGAACCAGATCTGCGGCTCATAAATACAAACGCTTCGGATATAGGTCTTTATCAGGT
>JAAYKX010000299.1 GCA_012522155.1 Bacteroidales bacterium | reverse complement strand
TTAGGAATAAGGTGGAGCGGATACAATACTCCCTCAAAATTTTATAATTCGTTTGAGCCAAGATTTTCAACTACAATAAGGGTTGGGGAGCTATTTGCAATCTCCGGTTCATACAGTAAAATGCAGCAGTATATTCATCTTCTTTCAAACTCGGGATTAGGTTTAACTTCCGACCTGTGGATGCCAAGTACTGAAAACATTATTCCTGAGAAATCTGACCAGGTTGTTGTTGGGATATCCAAATCTATTGGTAACACGGGACTTGATATATCAATTGAGGGATATGTTAAGAAAATGACCGGTATGATTACTTTTAAGGAAGGTTCTGCTTTTTATTCCGGCACCGGGATATGGGAGGATAAAATTGAAACGGATGGTACAGGAGATTCAAAAGGTCTCGAGATTCTTCTTCAAAAAACTACAGGTAAAATGACCGGCTGGATTTCTTATACTTTGTCAAAATCCACGCGGCATTTTGATAATATCAACCTGGGGATGAGCTACCCGTACAAATACGATCGTCTGCATGATTTATCAATTGTTTTACAAAGGAAACTTAACGACAACATCGATTTTTCAGCTACATGGGTTTATGGGTCAGGACTCCCGGTTACCCTTGCAACAGGTAAATACCGGGCAATTACCACTAAAGAATATTATGGTAACACAGGGAGTATTTATTCCTATGATGAATATGCTCATTTATATAAAGGAAAAAACGGGTTCAGAATGAGGGATTATCACAGGTTAGATGTTGGAATTAACCTCCATAAAGAAAAGAAAAGAGGGACAAGAACATGGTCATTAAATATTTATAACGTCTACAACAGGCAAAATCCCCTGTATTACTATATTGACTACCCTGAAAATAAAACCCCTTCACAAGGAGGGGCCACAGGCATGAAAGTAATTCAAAAAAGTCTTTTACCGGTTATGCCGACAATCAGCTATAGCTTTAAATTTAACTATTGAGTCCCCCCCTCCTGTTGGGCTCGTTAAGTGATTGAAAAATGAAGGAGATTGTTCAATTTTTCCAGTATCTGCTTAGCCACGTCAAGTAAAGGGATATTGGACTGCACATCGGTTTTCTGACGTTTGGAAACAAATTGCTTTCCGACCGGACGCCTGGCAACGAAAAAAGCCCTATAAATCGTTGAATTTATAGGGCTTGTCTTGTTTTTGGCTACTTCTGTCGCAGCCTTTTGGCGGAGAGAGGGGGATTCGAACCCCCGGTACAGTTACCCATACGACAGTTTAGCAAACTGTTGGTTTAAGCCACTCACCCACCTCTCCGTAATTTTAAAAAACGACAGCCGGCAACCTGCTGCCTGCCATGCGGCAAAAATAGGAAATAGGGTATTAAGTGCAAAATATTTTCAGCCTTATTTGTGACCATTCAGTTTACCGATAAAAAGTCTGAAGTTTTCATTGGTCTCCTCGTCGAAATCCGACAGCCGGATATCACCATCCATCACCTCTGAAAGAAATCTCGAAAAAATAAAGTTACGCGGCATTTCTTTTTCCCGGACATAATCAGAGTTAGCTACTGTGATACCCTCCCTGGTCTTGAGAATATGATTCTTAAAATCAAGAGTTGACAAAAGATCTTCCGAGTTATGAAAATTCTCCGGCATCACAATAATGCTTTCCTTTCCGTTGCTTCCGGGTTTATACACCGTTTCCGGCAGTAACTCAACAATATCTTCCTCCATGTCGTTTCTGAAAAGGAGTACAAGAAAATCGAGTCCCCATCCCATCAGTATATTGCATAGCAGGGGGATTGAAGAAACACCTGTTGAAGGAATCACGCTTATACTGTTGCCGGAACCCGTAAGATGAAGAATGGCACTGATAAGATAAAATGTTCCGTTGTCATTGACAATAAGATTGAATTTACCGGGCGAAGCTCCTTCCACGGGAAGAGGATTTCCGAGAATACTCTGAAGCGGACTGAGGGTGTCAGGTGTGGCAGACGAAAGCTGAAGAGGATCCAGTACCTTTGTCGAACTCCTCATACTGTCAATATCATCCCGCTGAATGGCGAGAACGCGATGGAGCTTGTTGATCTCAACCAGATGGGGTGAATGTGTTGTATAAACAACCTGGATCCTTTCCCTGATATCCTCAAATACTTTCAGCACATCTTCCTGTGCCCTGGCATGAAGACTCACCCCCGGCTCATCCACCAGCAGAACCATTTCACGGTTAATATTTGCCGATGCTTTCAGTTCCAGATAAAATGAAAGAAACCATCTGACTCCCCTGCTGCGCTGCTTGGGATAAAGCCTTTCACCTTCATCCTTGATCCAGAACTCAAGGTAGGGCTTGCCTGATTTCCGGCCGGCAGATGCATCATAGTGATCCAGTTCAAACTGTATGTGAATCTTATTGTTCCGGCCTATCGACTGCTGCCAGAAATCCTGGAAATCCGTCGTAAGCGTCTGGTTTATGTTTTCTATCTTTTGCTTGAATATCCTGCTCGACCGCTGCTGAAAAAATGAATAATCAAGCCTGGCTATGGTCAGAAAATTTCTTGCTGCCTTATATCCCTCAACCTGTTCATTCCCTGAAATAATATCATGCAGATCAATACGGTTCGGAAGAAGACTGCTGAAATCCTCAAAAAATTCAAATATGGGACAGTGGGCAAAATATTTCCTGCCAAGCATCTCACTGTTATATTGCGATTTGTAAGACTGAATTATCTCACTGACCTTTTCTTCGGATTCCGCTTCACTGAAACCGTTGAGAAGATATCCCGAAAAGGCAATATGCCTGTCAAGCTCCGACTTTATCATATCACGGTCTTCCCTTGTTTTGCGGTAATCGTGCAGAACACTCTTCCAGGCAACATCTTCATCATCGAAAGGCTTCATCAGAAGAGTGAGTTTCTGATGTCTTTCCTCAAGCTTCAGAAAGAGATCACTCATATGCTTCTCATACATAGAATACCTGTCGAGGATCTCCTTCCATTTCTCCCCTGCCTTCTTTACCAGTTTCTTGTTTTCCAGCTCATTCGTGATCCTGTCTTTCTTGTCACGCAGATCATCCAGCTCCGAATACAATTCGGGATTAACCACCGCATCGGCTGTCTCTTCCCCGTTTTTCCGCGACAGAAAAGCAAAAGGCTTTTTCGCGGGATCCCTCGATGGCAGCTGAGAACCAAGCAGGGATTCCTGCCGGCTGATATTTTCAAGGCTTGCCTCAAGGACATCAATATTATCCATCTCTTCTTCAAGCCTGAGTGTCACATCTCCCAGGTAAATTTTCCAGGCATCCTCAAGCGAGTCAAGATACTGGCTGACAGCTCCGCTGACCTTGACCACCGAAGACAGATCAGCTATCCATGCCCTTGTCAGCTCCAGGCTGTCAAGTCCGGCAAGGAGTTCCCGAAGCTCGGGACGGGGATTATCCGTTATACTCAGAAGCCAGCCTTCCGGAATACTGAAACGACAGCTTACCTCCGGCAGAGAGAGATCGCTCCGCAAAACATCTTCTGAAATTACTCCTGTATAAAAAACCTTCAGCGCCTCAAGAATGGAAGTCTTCCCTGATTCATTCTGACCAATAAGACAGGTTATGTTGTCGGGGGAAAGTGATTGCCAGCCGGTATCGGTTATCGACCTGAAATTCCTGATCCTGAATGCTGTCAGCCTCATCATAATCTGCTTAATTAAATTCTGAATCCTAATACCAGTACGTCGTCAATCTGCGCAGTATTACCCTTCCAGTCATAAAAAGTATCTTCCAGGATCTCCCCCTGCCGGCTCATGGGCAGATCAGAAACACTTGCAATAACTTTTTTTAACTGATTATGTTTGAACTTCTTATCGGTAAGCTCACCAAACTGATCCGAAAATCCGTCAGTATAAAGATAAAAGCTGTCCCCGGCACGGGTATCCATGATCACATTAGTAAAAGGATGTTCATGAACAGGTGCCAGGCCGATAGACATCTTATCCGGCTTGAACTCCGAAACCTCACCATTCCTTATCCTTAAAAGCGGCCTGTTTGCCCCGGAATACTGAAGCTTACGCGATTCTGTGTCAAAAACACAAAGTCCGATGTCAATACTATCCTTGGCTTCGGATTTCTCACCTGTCTGATGAAGGGCCTTCATCACTTTCTCCCTCATGAAATTCAGGACCCTGTTGGCCCTGGGCTCACATCTGGCCTGCATTATCTCATTCAGAAAACTTATTCCCATAATGCTTAAAAGAGCCCCGGGAACACCATGTCCGGTACAGTCACCGGCAGCAACACAGATATAATGCCTGTAGCGAAGTGCGTAATAAAAATCACCACTGACAATGTCACGCGGAAGGAAAAACACGAAATGATCCCTGAACAATGCATCAAGGTGTTCAGAATCAGGCATCAGGGCCTGCTGGATTATACCGGCATACCTGAGACTTGCCAGATGTTCATCAATACTCTGATTATACATCAGAGATATGATCTCATTAGTAAGTTGAGTTTCAGACGACATTTACTTTCACCTATCAGAATAGACAAATATACAATATTTTTGCTTCTATTGTTATCTAAGTTTCATTCTTTAGTTTCAGAAGAGCTACATTTTCAACATGATGTGTTTGCGGAAACATATCAACAGGCTGTATCTTCTCCACTTCATATCTTTCGGCAAGAATGGAAATATCCCTGGCCTGGGTTGCAGGATTACAGCTGACATAGACTATCCTTGCAGCTCCGGCCTCCATCACTGACTTTACAACATCCGCATGCATCCCTGCCCTCGGGGGATCAGTTATGATCACATCAGGATGTCCGTGCTCCCTGAAAAAACTTTCACAAAGAACATCCTTCAGATCCCCTGCAACAAATACCGTATTTTTTATACGGTTGATATCTGAGTTGATACGCGCATCCCGCACTGCCTCCTCAACATATTCAATACCCGTCACCCTGGCTGCGCCGGAGGCCACACAGGCAGCTATCGTTCCGGTTCCGCAATAAAGATCATACACTGTTTCCTTCCCGGTCAGACCGGCAAACTCATGTACAGTGGCATAAAGCTTTTCAGCCTGACGGCTGTTGGTCTGGAAAAAAGATTTAGGCCCTATTCTGAATTTCAGTCCGCCAATCTCTTCGCTTATATGATCATCACCCCGGTACAGTACCGGTTCCTGATCAGCCAGGGAATCATTCTTTTTCCTGTTTATAATATACCACAGGGAAGTTATCCGGGGAAATTCCTCAGAAAGATAATCCAGTAGTCCTTCTATTCTTTCCTGCTCATCAAGGAAAAAAACCACAATCACCATTACATCGCCGCTGCCCGAGGTGCGGATGACCAGATTGCGGAGGAATCCGTCCTGCTGACGCAGATTGAAAAATGAAAGTCCCTTCCTGCGGGCATACCTCTTTACAGCATTCCTTATTGAATCTGATGGCTCCGGCTGAAGATGACACTCCTTAATATCGAGTACTTTATCAAAAAATCCGGGAACATGAAAACCAAGGGCATTCTTTCCTGCAAAATCAATCTCAGAATCCAGTTCCTCCCTGGTAAACCATCTCCTGTCGGAAAATGTATATTCCAGCTTGTTCCTGTAATAGTAAACCTCATCAGAAGCAACGATCGGCAGTACCTCACCCGGCTGAACCTTTCCTATTCTTGTCAGATTATCTGTCACTTGTTTTTCCTTGTGTTTCAGTTGCAGCTCATAGGGAAGATGCTGCCATTTACATCCTCCGCATACGCCAAAATGCCTGCAAAGCGGTTTTATCCTGTCGGCAGAATATTCATGAAACCTGACAACTCTGCCTTCAAGATAATTCCTTCTTTTCTTCCTTATCCTGATATCAACAACATCACCGGGCACAAGCATCGGTATGAAAATTACCTGACCCTCAACCCTGGCAATGGCATTCCCTTCCGCACCAATATCTGTGATCAGAATCCTGTTCAGCATGGGGAATCCGTTATTCATGCTCATTATACGTGTCTTGGATTATAAAGTTACGCCAAATCAATTGTCCCTGACACCCAGAAGAAAGGCAAGTCCTTCCATCATACAGGGTATCAGAGCCTCATCATGTTCGAGACCGGGATAGACCGACTTACTGCAGACTTCCGGTGAAGTTCCTGAATCCATCATTTCAGAATACATGTCTTCGGTGGAGTCAACAGGCACCGATGTGTCAGCGTCCCCGTGAGCCAGCAAAAGAGGCCTGAACGTTTTCCAGCCGCTTATACTGTTTCTCAGCAGGGCATCCCTGACCTGGGAATAATCGGGTGATGACGCCAGTCCCGACAGCAATTCCGCACGGAACAGTCCGGGTATGGAAGTGGTTAAACGGCTGTTGATCTGACCCGCTGAATATGTTCCCCTGAAAAGTGAGCCCAGTTCGGAAGCATACGGATCATTGAATATTTCATTTACGGGAATTGAGAACTCATTATATGCCGAATAGGCATGGACAATATAAGCCGGTTAGGTATGCATAGGATATCTGGCGGCATCCGTCATGCCTGCAGAAAGAATGTAAGTATGATACGGCCCCGCACCGCAGGCACTCCCTGCAAGCCTGAATTCCTGACTGTAAGTAAGTTCAAGTTCTTTGTGAAGAGCAAGAGTAGCCCAGCCTCCCTGTGAATAACCAAGAAGATAGTACTCGTTTTCAACAGTAACACCCGGAAATTCAATTCCCGCCGCCTCTTCCAGGGCCCTGAACATATCGGTTACCGACCTGACTGTCGGTTCGGTTATCAGATAGGGGTGCGGTATCTGTGAGGAACTGCCGAAGCCGGGATAATCAGGCAAAACAACAATGAATCCCAGTGATGCCATAATCTCTACCAGGGTATATGAAACATCCGTCACTTTCCTGGTGGGAGCATCACTGTGAAGGGTATTGGTGCCGTTCTGAAAACTGAGAACAGGATAACGGCCGTTTGCCGAAGGAACGGATACTAGTCCCGATGCTTCAATCATCTTCCCTCCGGCCTCAGTTAAATAAACCATCCTGTAAACATCAATGCCGCTTGTTACATGAGGCCTGATTTCTCCGATCTCCGGGAAAAAGCCGGCAGCAAAATCAAGCAGATTAATGACATCTTCCCCGGAATATGATACAGCCCGCTCACCCGATATATAGTGCTTATATACGGGAGCCGTGTCTTTCCGGCAGGAACTGACAAGGACCGTTACAAATACAAGGAAAAGGGAAAGTCTGATAATATATCTGCTGATTTTCATCTGTCTGTAATTTAATTATAACGCCCGGGTACCCGGTCCCGGTTCATCGGCTGCCTGTCCCTGTTTATCGGGAACCTGCCCCGGTTTATTGGAAACCAGTCCCAATTCGTCGGAAACCCGCCCCTGATTCGTCGGAAACCCGCCCCGGATTCGTCGGAAACCCGCCCCGGTTTATCGGAAACTCGTCCTGATTCGTCAGAAACCCGCCCCGGTTCATCGGCTGCCTGACCCCAAATACAAATTGCCGGAATCAAAGATAACACATATCAGCAAATCCGGTATAAAGGCAGCTGCCGTACTTTTTTCTATCTTTGTGCTATTTCTTTCCGTATATGGTTTCTGTACAGAATCTATCAGTTTCATTTGGCAGCTTTGACCTGCTTACGGATATCTCATTTCTTATAAATGATCAGGACAGGATAGGACTTGCCGGAAAAAACGGGGCAGGCAAATCAACC
>JAAYKX010000298.1 GCA_012522155.1 Bacteroidales bacterium | reverse complement strand
GGTATGTGAAGCGATTCACCAGCCATAAACATATTGTTGTGATGTTGTTTGTTGCTTTCGAAGGGTACAACTCCATTCGTGAGACGGTGCTGGGCCTGCTGTCCAACGCCCATCGTCTTGGTCACCTCGGCCTTGATTATGTTGTCCGGCGCAGCACCCTTTCAGAGGCCAATGCACGTCGCTCACCTGAAGTCTTTGCCCGGGTATACCATGATACCTACCAGCGTTACTCGGGTATTTTAGCGGACAGCAGCTTGAGCAGACAGGATATGAAGCGTCTTTACTTCATGGATTCGACCACGATACCGCTCTTCAAGAACATCCTGAAAGGTGTAGGGCGAAATCCTGATAATGGAAAGAAGAAGGGCGGTATCAAAGCCCATACCAACATCCGCTCGGAAGACAACCAGCCCTGTTTCATCCGTTACACGGAGGCCGCCAGACACGATCATCTTTTGATGAAGGAGGTGAATCTACCCGAAGATTCCATCCTCTGCTTTGACAAGGGATATGTGGATTATGCACAGTATGAGGTTTTCACCCGTAAAAGAATCTGGTATGTGACCCGCTTAAAGGACAATGCTCTTTATCAGGCACGCGAAGAGTTCGATATCCCGGACGATGCCGATTCAGGTGTCCTGAAAGACGAGCAGATTGAGCTTTCTATGGTAAGAACAAGACTGAAAAGCATCTTTGCAGGCGCATTGCTTACTGGGATTCCACCAATGGACGCCTGTTCGAGTTCATCACCAATAATATGGAACTTCCGGCAGAAGTGATCGCCCGGATTTATAAAAAAAGATGGCAGATCGAGCTGCTTTTCAAGCAGCTGAAACAGAACTTTCCCTTGAAATATTTTCTGGGAGACAACGAGAACGCCATAATCATACAAATTTGGTCGGTTATGCTGGCCAACTTGCTGCTGATGATACTCAAAAGCCAAATTAAGCGGAAATGGGCATTTTCAAACATGGTTTCCGTAATCAGGCAGCATCTGATGAGTTACATCGATGTCAGAAGATTCTTTGAGAATCCTGAAAAAGCCTGGCAGGAACTTATTGAAGAACAAAAATATCGTCAAAAAGGCATGACAGGCCAATATTCACTCTTTGCGCAATGGGAGGGGGCTTGCTTTTAGGAACACACGGAAAACAGGGCCGAAAGCCCGTTAAATCGTGATCAAAAATTAAAATACCGGTTTTACCGGACAACAATGATTTTTTTTATCAAGAAACCGTTTTGATTTTTTTCATGTCCTATTTTAAGTCTATTTTTTTGATGGACCTGGCTTTTCAGCTCACATATAATAGCGGGCTATGTTGAAAAAATAAAAATTCAGAAAAGTTTCTATAATCAAACAGGTCTCCGGAGAGGAAATTTATTCCACGGAAACATGGGAGTGTCTGTTTATGATAGGTTTCACCTCAAAGGACAATTTCTCTCCTTTCCTTTCAACGTCAATATTCAGGGTATCTGGAGTGTCCCAGTCAATATATTGATTGAAATTGAACAGGTATGAGAATCCGGCCTTATACCTTTTTTTGTCATTAATCTCCTTAGAAATGCTGTTATAATGTATTATATCCCAGTACATGGCATTTTGAAACCCGTTTGAATCGGTATATTT
>JAAYKX010000297.1 GCA_012522155.1 Bacteroidales bacterium | reverse complement strand
TCCCTGACAAGCAAATATCAATAAATCCTGGATGTTGGCGGTTCCTTCCTTTTTGCCGCAAACTCCGTTGATTGTACAGCCTGTGTTCTTAGCCGTTTCCTGACACTGGTTGCAAAACATACTCATAATATTTCAATTTTTAGATTCGTTGCAAAGATAATTTTTTATAGTTCTGAATGAAAGATTATGATAAAGGCAGGATAGATTTTTTTATCTTTTGCTGTACCGGGTATTCCCGACTGAAAAAATATGATCCCCGGTATGATACAGAATTTATAAAAGGCAGGATAAAGCAGAATATTGTAGTGAGATACTTATTGCCATTCTCCTGATTGTTTGCCGGTAACTGATATAATCCCGAGTTTAAGTATGACCAGCCGGGAAAGGGATTCCCTGTCATAGACAAGGCCGGTTCCGGCGCCGTATTTTTTCATTATCAGATCCATGCCATGCTTTTTTGATTCCGTGTCATTTTCAATCGTAATAATACCTTTTCCCTTTCCCTTTCTTTTCCCTTTCCTTTCTTTTCCCTTTCCTCTTTTCTCTTTCCTTCTCTTCTTATTTTAACTCAACTCAACTCAACTCATTTTATTTCATTTCCTTCCATCCCATCTATCTCATCTCATCCCATCTCATCTCATCTCATCTCATCTCATCAGTCTTGCTGACAGGGTGAAATTATATATCATACCGTCATTCTGAATGCCATATCCTGCGCCCTGACGGCCAGTTCGGAAGCAAGAAAGCAATGCTCCTGTGTCATAGCTGTTTCGGTACGGTTGACAACATCATTGACAAGCTGTTCCCCGTAGGGTATATATACTTCAGAACAGTTGTAATATTTTGTTTCTTTGTTATTTACAAGGAAAAGATGATTTCCTCCTTCGCGGCCGGCAATATCGGTATACTTTCTCATTACTATATATCCTTCTGTTCCCAGGATAAAGGTTCTGCCGTCTCCCCATGTATTCAGTCCGTCGGGTGTGAACCAGTCGATACGGATGTATCCGCTGGCATGGGGACTTCTGACGCTCATGTCGCCAAAATCCTGAAATTCCGGATATTTTCCATTGGCAAAATTCCCGGTCTGTGCAAAACTGATTTCCGCCTGTTTTGAACCGGTATAGAAAAGGAACTGGTCGCAATGGTGGGATCCGATGTCACATAAAATGCCGCCTGCCTTTTCCGGATCAAAAAACCATTCCGGACGGGAAGCGGGCCTCATTCTGTGCGGTCCGAGACCTATGGTCTGAACCACCTGGCCGATAGCTCCCGCCTCTGTCAGCTTGCCCGCCTGTACCGAGGCGGGGCTTCCCAGACGTTCACTGTACATGATGGAATAGATACGGCCGGTATTCCTTTGTACCTTTTTCACCTCCTCCAGCTGTTCAAGTGTAACAATACCTGGTTTATCAGTCATGAAATCCTTGCCGGATTTCATTACACGTATCCCCAGCGGAGCCCGGTCGGCAGGAATGGATGCACTGGCAACCAGCTGGACTGAAGGATCTTCAAGTATTTCTTTTTCGCTTTCTGCTACTCTGACACCGGTAAATCTTTTTGTAAATACTTTGAGC
>JAAYKX010000035.1 GCA_012522155.1 Bacteroidales bacterium | reverse complement strand
ACAGCCCTTATCTTCAGTATCCTGCCTTCATCCCTGAAGCTCTCTATTTCTATTTCAACACTGTAGGGAACCTCCTTACGGTAATTGTCAAGGATCTTTTCCCTTATTATTTCGGATGCAAAAAATCTTTCATATTTATCTGTAAGCTGGTCTTTGGGAAAATATGCTTCTCCTTCAGGCAACCTGGATATTACTGCATTAAGCAGAGTGTCAAGATTGAACCTGTTCAGTGCAGATACTGGTATAATGGGTGAGTTAGGGAAAAAGTCATGCCACTTTTCCACTGTTTTTTCCAGCTCCTCCTGGTTTGTCAGATCAATTTTGTTTACCGCGACTATAACAGGTATCCCGGAAGACCTGATCTTTTCCGTATATTCTGTTTCGGCAAGCACCTTTTCAGTAACATCTGTCACATACATTATAACATCGGCATCAGTGAGGGCAGTCTTTACAAGATTCATCATTGATTCCTGCAGTTTGTAGGCAGGCTTCAGGATGCCGGGCGTGTCGGAATAAACTATCTGGAAATCTTCGGAATTTACAATTCCCATTATCCGGTGCCGTGTAGTCTGGGCTTTTGATGTTATTATGGACAGCTTTTCCCCCACAAGGGAATTCATTATGGTTGATTTTCCCGTATTGGGATTTCCAAGGATATTTACAAAACCTGAACGGTGTTTCATTTTTTAAAAAATTCCTCTTTTGAGCATGGTAATTTCCTTTTGTGTCAGGAATCTCCATTTCCCCCTGGGGAGATTCTTTTTTGTGAGTCCTGCGAAGTAGACCCTGTCGAGTTTGTTAACCCTGTATCCGAGTGATTCGAAAAGCCTTCTCACTATCCTGTTCTGTCCTGAATGAAGTTCAATTCCTACCTGCTTCCTGTCTTCCGGATCTGCAAACTCCACCGAATCAACAGGAATAACGGAACCATCCACATTAATTCCCTCCACCAGCCTGAAAAGGTCGGATTTGCTAACGGGCCTGTCAAGGTAAGCATGATATATTTTTTTCCTTTCATACCTGGGGTGAGTCAGCTTTTTTGTAAGATCACCGTCATTTGTCATCAGAAGGACACCTGTTGTTTCCTTATCAAGCCTTCCTACCGGGTAAACCCTTTCCGGGCAGGCATTCCTGACAAGGTCGCTTACCGTGCGTTCAGCATGGGGATCCTTCATGCTGGTAACATATCCGGCAGGTTTGTTGATCAGAAGATATCTCTTTTTTTCCGGCTGTAGCTTTTTCCCCCTGTATCTGACATCGTCATCCGGACTTATTTTCGTACCCAGTTCCTTTATTATTTTCCCGTTTACAGTGATCAGTCCCTTTGCAATGTATTCATCCGCCCCGCGGCGTGAGCAAAGTCCGCTGCCGGCTATATACCTGTTAAGCCGTATCTCCGGGGACAGTTTTTCCTTCTTTTTGCGATTGTCCATCAGGGATGTTTTTCAGTGCTGCAAAGGTACAATTATTTGATATATTTATTATTTGATGAAAATTTTGCAAATTTGCGGGCAGAAAATTAAAAAATGACACTGATAAAATCCATTTCCGGAATCAGGGGAACAATAGGAGGCAGACCGGGTGATAATCTGACACCTGTGGACATTGTGAAGTTTACTGCTGCATATGCTTCATCGATCAGGTGGTCCGGGGGCAAAAATCCCCCGGAAGTTGTTGTCGGGCGTGATGCAAGAATATCAGGACCTCTTGTAAGCTCCATGGTTTCAGATACTCTGAGAAGCATGGGCATAAATGTCAGGGACCTGGGACTGGCAAGCACTCCCACCGTTGAAATGGCTGTTGCCGGAACAGGATCTGACGGAGGAATTATTGTGACAGCGAGTCATAATCCCGCACAGTGGAATGCTCTTAAGCTTCTTGACAGGAAAGGGGAATTTATTTCGGAAAGGGATGGCAGGGAGATTCTGAGGCTGGCCTCGGCAGAGGATTTTGAATTTGTCCCTGCCGGCAGGGAAGGCAGCTATATCACTGACAATTCCTGGAACGGGAAGCATATAGAACAGATCCTT
>JAAYKX010000296.1 GCA_012522155.1 Bacteroidales bacterium | reverse complement strand
TGGTCCATAAATATGCGGATTAAAAAAGTTAGTTACTATCGCTTTAAACAGGCTTTGAAAATATCCAAAATCATGTTCACTACAAAATTTATTTTCATTTTGTTAGCATCAGATGATCTTTTTAATAATTATCCGGGTTTTACCATTCTTTTTTAGAACTGCCTTTCCCCGACAAAGTTTTAAACCGGCGGGATTGACCTGACTGTTGCGAAGGCTTACTGAGGGTGAAATAACAGAATTTCCCGCAAGCGACCGGGATGACTGCCGAAGAAAATCATAGCGGGACGGCACAGTGTATCAGGAACCGGCAATACGGGCGGACCAGTGACCGGCGGCACAGTGTATAGGAACCGATGGCACGGTGTACCTGAGACTGACAATCCGGGTATCAGTGACCGGCGGCGCTGTATATAAAGAACCGGCAGCGCGGTTTATCAGTAAGCGGCAGCCGGTGCATCATTTATTATTTCGGATAAGATAATGGTTTTGCCTCTTTCAGATGTCCGGTCTTTGTCTCATACATTGAAACTATCATGCCGGCCGTCTCTTCCACTCCGAATGACTTCCGGTTGATCGTTATATCAAACAGATAATCAATATTCAACACTTTTTTCTCAAGGAAAGTAGTCATGAGCTGGTGTCTTTTCTCGTCAGTATTCAGTACATACTCTTCTGCCTTTGAAATATCCACCGCCTTCTTCTTCATCACATTTTCAACCCTCCAGTAAAAGGGAGCTATAAGCCTGGCATGAAAAGATCTAGGAATGTTCTGGGCAATGGAAACCCCGCCCCTTCCGACAAGTACAATATAACCCTCCCTGCAGATAGGCAGAATAACATCCCTGATAGCTTTTTTGATACGTGAAGAACTCACATAACCTCCCGAAAAAGCCATTATCATCTCCGACATATCCGACAATCCCAGGCCCCTGTAAAAGGACTCCACCCGTTCACTGTTGATATTCAGCTCTCTGGCAATGTAATGAATGATATCCTTATCAATCCATTTCCATTTCCTTACACCTTCTTTCCTGTTCAGGATATTGACAACCTCTTCCGCGACCAGCCGGGCATCACAGCCTGTAAGCCTGGACAAGGTTATAACAGGACCATCCTCACTGGCCGGCTTGCTCATCACATCCTGCCTGTGCCTGATATCAAAATAATCAAAGAATTTTTCCATTTCACTCCTTTTTCCGTTTAAGACAATTCTCTGCAGAACTAATCGTATCTGACTTTATATGCGATCTTTATCCGGAATTTACCTGTATTCCGGATATTATCCGGGACCCCTTATCTCTGTAAATATAAATCTTCAATAAGATAAAAAATAAAATTCAATTACTGAAATAATATTAACGCTCCGACAGGAGAAATTGTTTAAAAAAAATGATTTAAGTCAGGCTGTTCATAATGATAATGGTCCGATTTTTGCGGAGGCCATTATCATGCAAAATGCAGCCTTCATAGCACTGTCTGTGCTCATTGCAGCACTGTTCACCAGCGGATGCAGAAAAGATTTTTTTCTGAGCAATGAACAGGAAGTTCTTTTCCAGTATGAATACCGGAATGATACAGACGGAAAGCAGCTGGAAGGATTCTTCATTGACAGGCAGGGAAATATTTTATCATACAAAAATCCGGCTGAATGGAATCACCCTGACAGCGATCTGACAATATACAGCGATCTGCTTTCCGGGAATCTCGACAAATGTGCTATTTCTGAAAAAAACATTTCCATGACTGAACTGGAAAAATATTCCAGATATATTTTCAATATCTCCCTGAGCAAAGTATCTGCACCCCGTCAAACCGGAAATGACACGGGATCCCACAGCTATATATGCTACAGATTTGATGAAGTATCCAATACATACACAGGACATTTGATAAGGATGGAAGGTGATATAAACCGGGGAAACCTTAATTTCTATTCGAAAAAAATAGTTTCCTGGATGAAAGATATAAACCGTGACATTTCAGATAATCAACTGCAGATACCTGATCCGGACACGCAGTAAGCGAAACCAGGTCCTTGCGGTTTTCCCCTGTCCGCTAAGGAGTATTAAGCGGATCGGGGTTGTCACTTAAGAATTTTTAACAATGATTAACATTACATTAACGTTTATCTATACAACAAATTTGGTTTCTTTGCGTCTAGTTATTGAAAAGTCTATTCATAGGCCGTTCGGCCAATTCTACGATCAGGTTTATAGTTAATCGCGGAAAGACACCGCCCGGTGTCTTTCCTCTTTTTATACCCCTTCATCTTATATATCCCTCGTCAAAATAAATTATAAAAGGATCATCAGCCTTCTTTACATCAAATCAATTTTGTATTTTGGATCCCCTTACAAAACCGGAACAGGTTTCCGATAAAACGGGACAGGTTTCCGACAAACCCGAATTAGGTATCTGACCATAAAATTAAATTACAGACAGATGAACAGATTGATATTAATAATTGTCTTAGCAGTAATTGGATTCACAGGATGTAAAAAAGAGATGAAAAGTGACAATCCTTTCTTCAGCAAATGGGATACTCCGTACGAGGTCCCTCCCTTCGATCAGATAAAGGCAGATCATTTCATGCCTGCATATCTGAAAGCATTTGAGGAACAAAAAGATGAAATCAGGGCAATAATTAACAATAAAAAGGAGCCCAGCTTTGACAATACGATCCGGCCCCTGGAATACAGCGGACAGCTCCTTACAAAAGTCAGCAGGGTCTTCGGCGCATTAAATTCAGCCAATACAAATGACACCCTTCAGGCAATAAGCATGGAAACAGCTCCCCTGCTGTCGAGGCACAGGGATGACATAAACCTGGATGACAATCTTTTTCAAAGAGTAAGATCAGTCTATGACAACAGGGACAAATTCAATCTCACTGAAGAAGAGAAGAAGGTTCTTGACAATACCTACAAGAGTTTTGTCAGGAACGGCGCAGCCTTGTCTCCGGGAGACAAGGAGAAGCTGAGGAAGATCAATGAAGAGCACTCATTGCTTACGGTGAAGTTCGGACAGAACCTCCTTGCCGAGACAAATGATTTCAAACTGGTTATCGACAAGAGGGAAGATCTTGCAGGACTGCCGGAAAGTGTTGTTGATCAGGCTGCAGCAACTGCAAGAGAAATGAACATGGATGGTAAATGGGTTTTTACAATTCAATATCCCATCATGGAACCCTTCCTTAAATATTCTGAAAAGCGTGATCTGAGGAAAAAACTGTTCACGGCATATTTCATGAAGGGAGACAATGACAATGAAAGGGATAACAAGGATATCATCAGGGAGATTGCCAGGCTGAGAATTGAAAGATCCAGACTGCTTGGCTACGACAGTTATGCCCATTTTGTTCTGGAAAGGAATATGGCCAAAACCCCTGAAAGAGTTTTTGATTTTCTTAAAGAAATATGGGAGGCGGCACTGCCTGTGGCAAAAGCGGAAGCTGCTGAACGACAGGAGATAATTAACCGTGAAGGAGGCCGGTTCCGGCTTGAACCCTGGGACTGGTGGTATTACAGTGAAAAAATCAAAAAAGAGAAGTATGATCTTGATGATGAACTGTTGCGGCCTTATTTCCGGATCGAAAATGTTATAGACGGAATGTTCCATGTTGCCAATAAGCTTTACGGACTCGACTTCTCAGTCCGGACAGATATTCCGAAATATCATCCCGACGTCAGGACATTCGAAGTGACACGCGACGGAAAACATGTGGGTGTTCTGATGATAGACAACTATCCCCGTCCTTCCAAGCGCAGCGGGGCATGGTGCGGGGCTTACCGCGGCCAGAGCAGGGATATCAGGGGCAGGATGATAACTCCTGTTGTTACCATGGTTACAAACTCCACTCCCCCGGGTGACGACAAGCCTTCGCTTCTTACGGCATATGAAGCTGAAACACTGTTTCACGAATTCGGGCATGCTCTTCACCAGTTACTGTCCAATTCAACATATCCGGGAGTCTCGGGAACCTCTGTTCCCCGTGATTTTGTCGAACTGCCGTCACAGATAATGGAACACTGGGTTTTTGAACCGGAAGTGCTTGAAGTATATGCAAAACATTACCGGACCGGCGAAATAATTCCTGCTGAACTGGTTGACAAACTTGAGAAAGCAGGGAAATTCAATACCGGCTTCAATACACTTGAATTCCTGGCAGCGGCCCTGCTTGACATGGAGTATCACAGTCTGACCGAACCCATGGAAAATCTTGATATCAGGGAGTTTGAAAAACAGATACTCGACAAATACGGAATGATCCCCGAAATAAAACCCAGATACAGATCAACCTACTTCAACCATGCCTGGTCAGGAGGATATGCTGCGGGATATTACAGCTATTACTGGAGTGAAATGCTCGATGCCGATGCATTTCAGGCTTTTAAGGAAACAGGTGACATATTCAACAGGGAAGTGGCAGCCAGGTTCGAAAATGAGATCCTGTCAAGGGGCGGAACCAGGGATCCTGTCGACATGTATGTTGCCTTCAGAGGAAAAGAACCGGGAATAGATGCCCTGCTCATTAACAGGGGATTAAAATCGGGAATGTGATTTCCCGGATGGCACCGGAGTTACAGGACAGTCATTCTTCCCGGATGACAAAAATCATGTTCTTTACAAATTCTCACGGCTTATCCCTAACATTGCAGTCATGATCAGGGATATAATTAAAATTGATGAAGATCTGTGTAACGGATGTGGATTATGCATTCCCAACTGCCACGAAGGAGCTTTGCAGATCATTGACGGCAAGGCAAGACTTGTCAGTGAACTTATGTGCGACGGTCTGGGTGCATGCATAGGATATTGTCCTGAAGGAGCCATCAGTATAGAAAAAAGGAAGGCAGAAGCCTACGATGAAAAGCGTGTGATGGAACAGATGGTGAGCAAGGGAAAAAATACAATAATTGCTCATCTCAGGCATCTGAAAGATTATGGTGAAACAGGCTATCTGAACGAGGCAATTGATTTCCTGGAAGCAAACAGATCCGGCCTGGATTTCAATCCCGACGAAATACTTGAACAGGTTTCAGCCAGTAACAAGACACAGACTCCCGTGATGGAAAATCATCAGCGGCAATCCCCTTCCCCGGAACCGGTCCCGGCTGCCGCCGTATTAACCCGTGAGTCTTCACAGTCCGAACTCCGGCACTGGCCGGTTCAGATGCACCTTATCAATCC